>CAYPNZ010000641.1:0-1500 GCA_964411845.1 uncultured Anaerolineaceae bacterium | reverse complement strand
TCGGTTTTTAGTTTTCGGTGTTCGGTGTTCGGTTTTCTGCTGACCGCTGACCACTGACCGCCGACCGCTGACCACTGACAACAACCACCACCAACTACCTTACCTGCAATATAATTTTCCCGATGTTTTTATTTTCCGCCATCCGCCGGTGCGCTTCTTCTGCGCGGCTGATGGGAAAGACCGCATCTATAACGGGGCGGATTTCACCGTGCTGCATTGCATCCCAAAATTGCGCCATAAATGCGTTTTTGATGGCAACTTTTTCCGCCACCGACCGCGCCCGCAACACCGAGCCAATAAGTTTCAACCGCCGGCGCAGCAGTGCCCACAAATTTACCTCAACGTGTGCCCCGCTCATCGCGGCGATAAAAACGATGCGCCCGCGCGTGTTGAGCAATTGCAAATTCCGCTCGAAATAATTTGCGCCGACCATATCCAAAATCACATCCACCCCGCCGAACTTTTCGCGCACCACCGCCGAAAAATCGTCCCGCCGGTAATTGATTGCCACATCAGCGCCAAGTTGGCGGCAAAATGCCGTTTTCTCGTCGCTGCCGGCAGTAATTGCCACCGCGCCCCCGGCGTGATGCGCCAACTGAATTGCCGCCGTGCCCACCCCGCTGGCGCCGCCGTGAATGAGCACCTTTTCGCCGGGCTGCAATTCGGCTTCCATAAAAAGATTGACATACGCCGTCAAAAAAACTTCCGGCACGGCAGCGGCTTGCGCAAAAGTCCAATCATCGGGCACGGGGATGAGCAAATCGGCGGGCACGGCAACTTGCTCGGCATATCCGCCGCCGGGCAGCAGCGCACACACCCGGTCGCCCACCTGCCACCCCGAAACATCACTGCCCAGCGCGGCGATTTTCCCCGCCATTTCCAACCCCAAAATATCGGATGCGCCGGGGGGTGGCGGATATTTTCCGGCGCGCTGCATCAAATCGGCACGGTTGAGCGCCGTGGCAAACACATCAACCAACACTTCATCCGCGGCAATTTTCGGCGCGGGCACATCCGTCCACACCAGCGGGTTGCCTGCCGTTTGCTGAACCACAATTGCTTTCATACAACCCTCATTTCAAAGCGTGACGTTCCAACGGCAGACCGGCATTTTTCCACGCCAACATACCGCCTTCCAGCACCATCACGGCATCGTAACCCTGCGATAGCAGCCACTGCGCGGCACGCGCGCTGCGGCGGTCGGTGCGGCACACGCACACCAGCGTTCGGTCGGCGGGCAGTTCCGAAACGCGGTGCGGCAGTTCGCCTTCCGGCAACAGCACCGCCCCGGGGATGTGCCCATGAAAACCAAATTCCTCTTTCGAGCGCACATCGAGCACCAACGGCGGCGCATCGTCTGCCAACCGGGCGCGCAATTCATCAATGGTCAGCCAACCGGCAGCGGGTTTTGGCGCAAACAAACTTTTCAGGCGACTAATCATCGTTCACCAAAAACAGGCTGAGCACCCAACTGGCAAGACTGATGATGATACTGCCCCA
>CAYPNZ010000640.1:0-1502 GCA_964411845.1 uncultured Anaerolineaceae bacterium | reverse complement strand
CGCCTCGTAATGACATCATTTGTTTTTTACCATTACCAACAGATTAACCTCGATTTTTTCTGTGGAAATCCGTTTCGTCTGTGTCATCCGTGTGCTATCCGTCCGTCAAAATATTTTCCAATACCTTTTGAATGATGGCAGTGATTTCAGCCAAATCTTCCGCCGTTTCCCCTTCCGCGCGCCAACTGAGCGCGGGTTGGGTGTTCGATGGACGCACCAGCGCCCAACCGTGTTCAAAAAAGATTTTCACGCCGTCAATGTCATCCTGCGGGTATGCGCTGAACCGCGTTTTGAGGCGCGCAATCACCGCCGATTTTTCGCTGTCCGGGCACGCCACGCGGTAGTTGGGCGAGGTGTGATAGCGCGGCAAATCGGCAATCAACGCGGAAAGCGGGCGCGATTGTCCCGCCAGCAGGTTGAGCAGATGTACCGTCGCCAAAATAGCATCGTCAAAACGAAATTCATCATCCATGATGAAAATATGCCCCGCCGATTCGCCGCCGAGTTGTGCGCCGACTTCCTTCATTTTATCATGCACAAAAGCATACCCAACGGGTGCAGCGATTGCCGTGCCGCCGTGCGCCGAAACATCATCTGCCAGCGCGCGGGTGCTGGACGCATCGTACACCACCGTTACCCCGCCGACCTGCGCCGCCATTTGCCGCGCCAACAGCATTAAAATCACATCGCCGAAATAAACGCCGCCGCGGTCATCAATCAGCGCCACGCGGTCGCCGTCACCGTCAAAAGCAAAACCGCAATCGGCATTATTTTGCCGAACCGCCGTCACTGCCGCCGCGAGCGCATTTTCGGCGGTGGGGTCGGGGCTGCGGTTGGGGAACGTGCCATCCAAATCGGTAAAAATTTCGATGACAGTGTGTCCCTGTCGTCGCAGAAACGCCGAAACCACCGCCCCGTTTGCGCCATTACCGCCATCCACCACAATTTTCAGCGACCGACCGGGCATTGCCAGCCGTTCCAGCGCATCCAAATAGGGCATCAGCGCATCGCGCGGCATTGCCAGCCCGTCTTTTTGGGGGAAATCGCCCGCTTGCGCCCGCCGATACAGGGCTTGCAGTGTGTCGCCGGTCAGCGTGCGAAACGCATCGCGCAATTTAAAGCCGTTATCGGCGGGGGGATTGTGGCTCGCCGTGACCATAATGCCGCCGTTTGCCTGAAAATAATCCACTGCAAAATTGAGCACGGGGGTGGGCACCAACCCCACATCGAACACGGTTGCGCCGGTGGCGGTCAAACCGCGGATGAGCGTCCGGCTGATGCGCGGCGAACTTTGGCGCACGTCGCGCCCCACCACCAGCACCGGTGCGGATGTTTCGGCGGCAAAATGCGCCCCCATTGCTTGCCCCAAACGAAAAACCACATCGTCGGGCAGGTCGCGAGCGGCATCACCGCGGATACTGAATTGTCGGAATATGTTCGGGTTCATAGATTCGTGATTCGTGATTCGTGATTCGTGATTCGTGATTCGTGATTCGTGATTC
>CAYPNZ010000639.1:0-1505 GCA_964411845.1 uncultured Anaerolineaceae bacterium | reverse complement strand
CGCCAACGACCCATGGTGACGGTCGACATTTTGGCGCATCGCTTCCGGTAATGAGTGCGCTTCTTCGCCGGTCAACCATAGTGCATTCCCCTGCATATACCAGCCCGCATCCGTATCGGCAGGCGTGTCGGCGGGTAAATAATCATCCAACATCTTGCCGTCAACTGCCATCAAAAACAGTTTTTCGGAAATGAATTTAATTTTCTTAACCTCTTTCAGCCGGTGTTCCCGATTCAACACCTCCAATTTGTCCGGCGAGAACAAAAAGCGCAATGGCAACACCGGGAAAAAGCGGATGGCGCCGGCGCGCGGAAATACCGATGTCAGCGCAAAAGGAGGTGTTTTGCCGGTATCCGTGTCTTGCGGAAATAAATCGGTGATGGTTTCCGGCGCACCGCCCAGTTCCATCCAAGCGGTGAGCAGTGCCGCAAAGAGCGAATCGGACGGAAAGGAAACGCCGGTGGTTTCCTGCTCTAATCCGCGCACGCCAAAATGAAATGCGCTGCGGGGATTGAGATGATATATAGTTATGTCAGGCATATCTCACCGCCTTTTTATGCAATGCCCATTGCAGATTGAATCTGTCCCTTCAAATTGTCGAAGTCTGCTACCAACTCATCCAGTGAATCATACGATGGTTGTCCAACGGCTTGGCGGGTGTCATAATTTTGCCGGGTTTTGATTTCGACTTTGATGTCTTTTAAGGCAACTCTACCCGACCCGCGCGAGCCGAGACCGCCCAAGTAATCGTCTTCCAGCAATTGCAAGCCGGTGATGACGGTTTTGAAGCGATTCAGGTCGGTAGCGGCATTACAACCGGCACCGTTGTACAAACTGTACACCATTTCCGCCTGACCGAACGTTACGCCGGCGGGCACTCGTTCCATTTGGCGCGGACTGGCGGCGGAGGTGACCCGGTCAATGGCAACTTCCGTTTTCACTTCGGTGAAGGGGAGGTCGGTGCGCAATTTGCGCAATTGTTCTGCGCTATCATCGCTCATCTGCACATCGCGCACAATCAAGCGGGTAGGCGATGAAAATCCCATTTCGCCCGGTACACCGTAAATTTGACAAACGTTGCAGTGCTCGTATTCATCAAGTTCCGTGCAGGTGTGGATGAATATCTTGCCGATTTTCTTGTTTTGTCGCAAACCGTCGTATTTTTCCGTCAACGAGCGGATTTTGCCCCGCAGAGAGGAGCCGGGAATGTACGGCTGGTTGGTCAAAGGGTCGCGGATGACGGTTTTGTCCACCCCGCCGATACCGATACCCTCATCGGAGCCGCCGATGTGCAGCCCGGATTTTGTTTCAATATCAAAGGTCAAAAAAATGCGTCCGGTTAATTGAATAGTGTCAGTCATTTTCATACTCCTCTCTAATTGCCACCGTAGGCTTTGTGGTATGCCAGAATTGCTTCAAAAAATTCTACAAAACGGGTGAAGTTTGCTTCTTTGCCGTCAACGTAGTCAATAGCCAAAGTAAGTACATTTACCAATCGTTGAACA
>CAYPNZ010000638.1:0-1531 GCA_964411845.1 uncultured Anaerolineaceae bacterium | reverse complement strand
AAATATCCGGAATCCATAAAAAAGGTATGGATTCCCGCTTTCGCGGGAATGACATTTGATGATTTTTAGCAAAAACCACCGGTTTCACCAGCGAAAAATAACTCCGAATTCAAATTACTTTATAAAAACCTATGAAAACGAATTTAAAGAGGCTTGGCAAAAACATTTTGGACAGTGAAGTAACCAATATCAGCGCGATTGGTTTTTGGGTATTGGTTGGCAATAAAGAATATTTCATTCCTTTTGCCGATTACCCCGCATTTAAAAATGCAACCGTTGCCCAAATATACGATTTGACGCAAAGTAGCCCATCACAACTGCGCTGGGAATCTTTGGACATTGATATAGAAATTGATGCTTTGGAGAATCCGGAAAAAGTCCCGTTGGTTTATCGATAGCACTCGGACACAAATTTATGACCATCATTCGTTATATTTTCAGATTCATATTCTTTCTGGTTGGCATAGCAGCCATTGTCACCATTATCGGGGTGGGCGCATTGGTGTTGCGCAACACCGGCGCGGGGAACAGCATCACACTGGCAGAAGGTGCGCCATCGGTTGGACACGCCCCCACCGACCCGGAAGAGTTCGCTATTTATGTGATGCTTCAATCGCGTGCGGAAGAAATTAACACCCCCGTATCCGACGACCCCACCGAAGTGGATTTCACCATCGAGCCGGGGGAATCGGCGCTGGCGGTGGCGCAAAAGTTGCAGCAGGCGGGGCTGGTCAGCGATGCCAACCTCTTCCGGCAATTTCTGCGCTATAACAAACTCGACTCATCGCTGGAAGCCGGCGATTACGTGCTGCGGCGCAATATGAATATGATGGAAATCGGGCAGGCACTGCAAAAAGCCCTCGCCAAAGAAGTGGTGGTCACCATCCCCGAAGGTTGGCGCGCGGAAGAAATTGCCGAAATGCTGACCAAAGAAGGGGTAATGGATGGCGACGCATTTTTGCAGGTGGAAAAAGACGGCACCGCCGTGAGCAGCAACATCCTGTTCGACCGCCCCGCCGGAAAATCATACGAAGGGTATCTTTTCCCCGACACGTACCGTCTGCCGGAAAATGCCACGCCGGAAGATTTGATTCAGCGTATGCTGAACAATCTCGCCGGCAAACTCCCCGCCGATGCCATCGAAAAAGCATCGCGGCGCGGGTTAAAATTTTACGATGTGCTCACCCTCGCCTCTATTGTGGAACGCGAAGCCGTTTTTGATGACGAGCGCCCCGTCATCGCCAGCGTATATTTGAATCGGTTACAACAGGGTATGTACCTGCAAGCCGACCCCACCGTGCAATATGCAATGGGCTATCAACCCGACAGCGGACAATGGTGGAAAACGCCCGTCACGCTGGAAGAATATTCCGGCGTGGATTCGCCGTACAACACCTACCTGAATCCCGGCTTGCCGCCGGGTCCCATCTGCAATCCGGGCATCGAATCGATTTTGGCTGTGCTGAACCCCGCCGATACCAATTACCTGTTCTTTGTGGCATACGGCGAAGGGCGGCACGTTTTTGCCGAA
>CAYPNZ010000637.1:0-1536 GCA_964411845.1 uncultured Anaerolineaceae bacterium | reverse complement strand
GTTACCCGCGCCGATACACCCGCCGCGGCACTGGCAAGCATCGCTGCCCTTTTTGCCGAACACGATGCAGCCGAATATTTGGCATGGGCGGATGAACATCTCCCCGTGCCGAATTTGCGAGCGCAATTGGCGGCGCACGGTTTTACCGCCCGCACACTGAACGTCCCCGCCGACCCCGCCGCTCGCCGCGAAACACTAACCGCCGCCGCAGGTATTCGCATCGGCATTACCGGCGCGCTGGCAGGTATTGCCGATACCGGCACATTGGTTATACCCGGCGGCGCCGGCAAAGGGCGGCTTGCATCGCTGCTGCCCCCGGTGCATATCGCCCTGTTGCGCACCGCCGACCTGTACCCGTCACTGATGCACTTCATCGCCGCGCATCCCGATGCCGCCCGCAACACCGCCAACCTGAATTTCATTTCGGGACCCAGCCGCACCGCTGACATCGAACAGACACTCACGCTCGGTGTGCACGGACCCAAATTCGTGCATGTCATTCTGCTGGCAGCGTAACCCCGCCAATATTGCGGTGGCAGCAAACCGGCTGTCACCGCGAAATTTCCCCTTTCACCCGAACAACAAAAATCAATCGCCATAATGATTGCTTTACGGTACAATTTCCGTGTAACTTTTTTTGCCGAACATTGTATATACAGTAGGAGCGAATTTTTGTGACGCGGCACACGCATTTGAGCGACGGCAATCTGGTTGAAAAAACACTGGCAGGCGACAACACAGCGTTCCGTGTGCTGGTGGAACGCCACAGCACGGCGGTATTCAATACCGCATATCGTCTGCTGGGCAACCGCGCCGATGCCGCCGATGCCGCACAAGATACGTTTTTGCGGGCGTATCGCGCGCTGAACACCTTTCGCACCGATGCGCCGCTGAAACCGTGGCTCTGCCGTATTGCCGCCAATGTGTCGCTGAACCGCCTCAAACGCCGGAAACCCACCCTTTCGCTGGACGACCATCCCCCCGATGCCGACCCCATCGCCGTGCCGGATGTGTCGGCGGAACCGCAGCGGGCACTGCTGACGGCAGAACGCGACCGGGAACTCCGCGCGGCGATTCTCGCCCTGCCGCCCGACCAACGCACCATCATCGAACTGCGGCATTTTCAGGAATTGTCATACGCGGCAATTGCCGACACGCTGGAAATTTCGGTGGCAAACGTGAAAACAAAACTCTTTCGGGCGCGAAAAGCACTGCGCCGATATTTGCAAAAGGAACAGATTGTATGACGCATCTCCACAATTGCACCGGAAAAGAAGAAACAATCTTCCAATATCTGGATGGCGACCTGCCCCCCGCCGAGCGCACCGCGTTTGAGCAACATTTGACGGAATGCGAAGCGTGCCGCGAACTTTTGGCGGAAACGGAATCGCTCTTCGCCGAGTTTGCCGCACTGGCGGACATTCCCGCGCCCACGGCGGAAATCACCGCCGCGGTGATGGCGAATCTACCCCGCCAAACCGCGCCCTCCCCCGCCGAGCGCTGGCTGCCGGTGGCGCAACTCGTCGTCGGGCTGGG
>CAYPNZ010000636.1:0-1556 GCA_964411845.1 uncultured Anaerolineaceae bacterium | reverse complement strand
TGTGCCTCCGGTTCTCTGTGGTTTAATTTTTAACCCTTTTTTCAGGGGACTCTTGTTATGCCGAAATTTACCCCGTTTAGAATGGAATGTCGTCTTCTTCAACGGGGGGGCTTGCAGTTGCGCCACTCGGTGCGGCAGTTGCGCCCGCATCGCCGCCGGGTTGCCCGCCGCCACTGAGAAATTTCACTTCCAGCGCGGTGATTTCATAACTGGCGCGCGGCGTGCCGTCGTTTGCCGTCCATATTCGGGGACCGCCGGTGGCGCGGTCGGGGGTTAACCGCCCTTCAACAAACACTTGCCGCCCTTTGCTCAAATATTGGTTGGTGGTTTCTGCCAACCGCCGCCACGCCGAAACTCGAAACCACACGGTTTCTTCTCCCTGTGAACCGTCGCTGTTTTTCCAGCGGCGGTTGGTTGCCACACTAAAACTGGTTACGGGTGTGCCGTCGGGCATATAGCGCATTTCCGGGTCGCCGCCAAGATTGCCAATGATGGTTATTTTTTGATACATAAATTTCCCCTTTCTATATTAAACCCAAACGAAAGTATGTTCTAAAAAGGTACTGGAAAAAGTAAATTTTGTCAATTTGAGACAGGTTACACACTTTATTATGACCAAAGTACCACAAATTTATCGGCAAAGTTGACAAACCGCCGTTTTTGACATAAAGTTAAATAGACATAATATTTTCAGGGAACCGATTATGATACAAAATCCGACTATTCTATTAAACGAAGCCATCGCGCTGGCAAAAGCCGGAAAAACCCGCCGCGCTCGACTGGTGTTGCAAAATGTGGTTGCCGCAAACCCAAACAACGTGACGGCATGGCTCTATCTGGCGGGCATCGCCGCCGATGCCGACACTGCCGCCATTGCGCTGCAAAATGTGGAACGCCTGAACCCCGACCATCCGCAATTGACAGCAGCCAAAGCGTGGGCAGCAAAAAAATGGCGTGCCGCGCCGCATCCAACCGCTCATGCCCAAGCAACCGCCGCACCACGCCGCGCCAAACCACCCAAAACAAACCGTCGCCGCCCCTGGCGATGGCTGCTGGCAGGGGCAATCCTCAGCGTGGCGGCAATTGTTGCCATTGTGCTATTTTCGCGCGGCTTTTCATCCGATGCTTTGGCGGCATTCACGCCACAGGTTGCACCGCCAACTGCCACCACCGCCCCCGCCGACCACTGGGCGCAATTCACCGAACGGCTGAATACCGCCAAAGCCGAAAACGACCGCAAAGCGGTCATCGAAACACTCGCCGAAATGCACCAATTCGCCCCGCAAAACAGCGACGTCGCCGCAGAACTGGCGCAATTGCATTTTGAAGACGGTATAACTCTGCGCAACGGCGGCGATTTTGTCGGGGCGGAAGCGGCATTCAACCAAGCCTATGCCGTTTTTCCCGCAATGGACAACGCCAAAACCGAAGCCGAACTCGCCCGGCGCTACCGGCACGGCGCGCAACTGTATCAAGATGGCGCGTGGGAAGATGCCGCCGTCGAATTTGAAGCCATTTATGCCAAACGTCCCGATTACCCGTACATCACCGAAATT
>CAYPNZ010000635.1:0-1565 GCA_964411845.1 uncultured Anaerolineaceae bacterium | reverse complement strand
TATCGGCATTTATGTTAAAGATTACACGTGGGGCGGCACACTGTACACCGGTACATTGATGCTTACCAACACTATTTTTGCCACCCAGCCCACCGGCATCAAAGTGGATAACGGCAATATGGTCAGCGCAAACGGCATTTTGTGGTATAATGTGCCGGTCACGGTGACACAGGGTGTCACCGCGGTGGTGTCCGTGCAACATCAAGCCGAAGGCAATCCGCAATTTTTAGCCGACGGTTATCACATCCCCGCCGACTCTGCGGCGCGAAAACAGGGCGTACCCAGCCGCATCACCACCGATATTGACGGCGAACCCTTTTTGAACCCGCCCGATGTGGGCGTTGACCAATATATTTTCGGGGAAATTTACCTGCCGCTCATTTTGCGCAATGGTTAACGGATGCACATTCTCATCATCGAACCGTATTTTACTGGTTCACACCAACGTTGGGCAGAAGCATACGCCCGTTTTTCCGGGCACGATATTTCCATTTTGAGCCTGCCCGGTCGCTTTTGGAAATGGCGCATGCACGGCGGGGCGGTGTCGCTGGCGCAGCAATTTTTGGCGCTGCCCGCCCCGCCCGATATGATTCTCGCCGGCGATATGCTCGATGTGACCACGTTTTTGGCGCTCACCCGCCCGCACACCGCCCGCACCCCCGTGGCGCTCTATTTTCACGAAAACCAACTGACATACCCGTGGTCGCCCACCGACCGCGACGTTGCCGCCCGGCGCGACAGCCATTACGGGTTCATCAATTATGCGTCCGCTCTCGCCGCCGATGCGCTTTTTTTCAATTCCGCATTTCATCTGAATGCGTTTTTTGATGCACTGCCGCGTTTTTTAAAGCATTTTCCCGACTTTAACGGGTTGGAAAACATTACCGCGCTGCGCCAAAAGGCACAGGTGCTGCCATTGGGATTGGATTTGCGCCGTTTCGATGCTTTTCGCCCCGAAGACCGCGCCGCCAACGAAACACCCGTCATTTTGTGGAATCATCGCTGGGAATACGACAAAAATCCGGCGGCGTTTTTTGAAACGCTGTACCAACTGGCTGACCGCGGTTTGGCATTTCGGGTGGCAATTTTGGGCGAAAATTTCCGCAAATCGCCCATAGAGTTTGAACAGGCACGCGAACGGCTCGGCAGCCGGATTATTCACTTTGGCTACGCGCAGAATTTCGCGGATTATGCCCGCCTTCTCCACCATGCCGATATACTGCCCGTCACATCCATCCACGATTTTTTCGGCATCAGTGTGGCAGAAGCCATTTACTGTGGCTGCACACCATTACTGCCCCACCGCTTGAATTATCCGCAGTTCATTCCGCCGTCATGGCAGGGGCAATATCTGTACCATACCGAAACGGAATTGGCGGAAAAACTGGCGGCGCAAATTGCCCGACATCCCGCCCCGCCCCCCGCCGAATTGCGGCGGTATGTGGCGCGCTTCGATTGGAAAACGATGGCGCCGGTGTACGATGATGCACTGGCGGCATTGAGATAAAAAAAGGTATCTATTCAGTTACACGGAGATACACAAAGAAAACACAAAGATGCACAGA
>CAYPNZ010000634.1:0-1571 GCA_964411845.1 uncultured Anaerolineaceae bacterium | reverse complement strand
GAACGAGTTGGGGTGAATTGTCAATAAAATGTGGGGCGTGATGCGTAAAACGTATCACGAATCACGAATCACGAATTTCCGCAAAAACCGCCTCTGCTGCGGCGATGGTGGCATCAATATCCGCATCGGTGTGCGCCGCGCTCATAAAGCCCGCCTCAAATTGGGATGGGGCAAAGTACACGCCGCGTTCTATCATCCCCCGGAAAAATTTGCCGAAACGTTCGGTGTTTGATTGCGCGGCGGTATCCCAGTTGTGGACGGGGGTGTCGGTGAAATAGGTGCAGAACATGGTGCCGACTTGCGTTTGGTACACGGGAATGCCCGCTTTTGCCGCCGCCGCGCCGATGCCTGCGCCCAGTTTTTCGGCGCGGGCAACCATATCGGCAAACACGCCCGGCTGTCGAAGCAGTTTCAATGTTTCCAGCCCGGCAGTCATTGCCAGCGGGTTGCCGCTGAGCGTGCCCGCTTGATACATATTTCCGGCGGGCGCAACCATTTGCATGATGTCCGCCCGTCCGCCATACGCACCGACGGGCAATCCGCCGCCGATAACTTTCCCCAAAGTGGTCAAATCGGGGATGATGCCATATAACCCCTGTGCACCGTTCAATGCCACCCGGAAACCGGTCATCACTTCATCAAAAATGAGCAGCGCGCCCGCTTTTTCGGTGAGTGTGCGCAATCCTGCCAAAAAACCGTCGGCGGGCGGAACCACGCCCATATTGCCCGCCACCGGCTCGACAATCACCGCGGCGATTTGGTCGGGGTTGGCGGCAAACAACGTTTCCACGCTTTCCAAATTATTATAATCGGCGATGAGCGTATCTTGCGCTGCGCCGTGCGGCACGCCGGGGCTGTCGGGCAAGCCGAGGGTGGCGACGCCGGAACCGGCTTTCACCAGCAGCATGTCGCCGTGTCCGTGATAGTTGCCCGCGAATTTGATGATTTTATCGCGCCCGGTGAATGCCCGTGCCAGCCGGATGGCGCTCATGGTGGCTTCGGTGCCGCTATTGACAAAACGCACCATTTCCACCGACGGAACCAGCTCGCACACGGTTTCCGCCAATGCCGTTTCGATGGCGGTGGGCGCGCCGTAACTGGTGCCGCGTTCGGCGGCGGTTTTCAGCGCGGCAATGACCTGCGGGTGAGCGTGCCCCAATGCCAGCGGACCCCAACTCAGCACATAATCAATGAAACGATTGCCGTCGGCATCGAAAAGGTATGCGCCGCCGGCATGGTCAATGAATAACGGGTTGCCGCCCACACTGCGGAACGCCCGCACGGGGGAATTCACCCCGCCGGGGATAACTTTTTTTGCATGGGAAAATAGTTGTTGAGATTTGGTTATTTGCATTTAAATACTCCTGCTGTAGAAAAAGTAATGAATAATGAACAGTGCATAATGAATAATTTTTCGTATCTGTTCAGGTGAATAGAGAATAAAATACAGATTAACACGGATTGTTGGGATTGGCGCAGATTTTTAAATTCTTTTCAAGAAAATCTGTGAAAATCCGTTTAATCTCGGCTTCTGTGTTCTATTAGACCGCTTGCAAAAGTATGTCATTCCG
>CAYPNZ010000633.1:0-1571 GCA_964411845.1 uncultured Anaerolineaceae bacterium | reverse complement strand
AGCATGAACGCCGCTTCGGGCAAATGCAGGTCGTCGGCAGTGGTGTCGGGCAGTGTTTCAAAACGACGGACGGCATCATAGCCCAAAAATCCCACCGCTCCGCCGATGAAGCGGGGCAAATCGGGCAGGCGCACGGGCTGGAAGCTCGCCATTTCGGCTTTCAGCACATCGAGCGGGGTCTGTCCGTTTGCCAGCGGGACGGTTCTGCCGTAACCGTTACTGCCGATGTACACCGCATCATCCCGCGCAATCATCAGCGCACGCGGGCGCACCCCGATGAACGAATAGCGCGAAACGTGCTCGCCGCCGGTGATGGATTCCAGCAGAAATCCCGCGCCATCGTCCTGCAATTTCAGGTAAATGCTCACCGGCGTGTCCAAATCGGCGGGCAATTCGCGGTACACGGGGATGAGGTTTCCCCGTTCCGTCAGTTTTTCAAATTCGGGTAAAGATGGTTTCATAACTCAGGTCTCAGGTTCAAAGTTCAAGGTTTCAAGTTGCAGGGTTGCAAAATTTACGCAATACGTTTTACGCAATACGCAATACGTTTCACGCACTAAAAAACGCCCCCGTCCACAAAGGGACGAGAGCGTGTCTCGCGGTGCCACCCAATTTAAACCGGCGAAAATAAAAATCCCTGCGTGATGACACACAGGGTTCGCCAGTCTCACTCGTTCAGGTACGCTGCAATCAGTGCATTAATACCCAGCTCCCGGATAACGGTGGAGTCGCCGTTGCCGCCTACTGGCTTTCGCGTTGGGGGCAAAACTCCCGGGTCCATTCACGTTTGGCGCGCGTACCGGATTCACACCAACCACCGGCTCTCTGAACGCCGTTTCAAACGCTACTCTTCCCGTTCGCAGTCTTTGAATTTCAATTGACAAGACTCTATCACAGCACCGGCGTTTTGTCAAACGGGATTTTTGGAGATTGGTGATTGCGTGTCTGCGCATATGCCCATCCGCCCATCAACCATTCTCCAATATCTGCGCGACAAACGCCGCCGCCGTGTCCGCGCCGTTGGGTTCGGTGTGATGGGGGCGCGGCAACGAAAGCAATCGCGGGA
The DNA here is from genome assembly GCA_964411845.1 of uncultured Anaerolineaceae bacterium. Lineage (GTDB taxonomy): Bacteria > Chloroflexota > Anaerolineae > 4572-78 > 4572-78 > JANTHQ01. The sequence goes on along the minus strand of CAYPNZ010000633.1, from coordinate 505 downwards.
TTTTTGCCACCCACGCCCCCGATTGAAACTCGGCGGGCGAGATGGGCAGCCCCGCCATGTGCCGCGCCGCAAAATCCGCCAGCACCGCCGATTCGGCGAAACCGTTGCGCGTCACATATCCATAGGGCACTTTAGCATGATATACCTCCGCCAGAGTGCTGTAACCCACTTTGCCCACCACCGCATCGCTGGCGTGAATCAAATCGGGGTGGAAAAATGGCGAGGAATGGGGCAAAAGTACAAGATTGTCACGCCGTGTCATTGCCCCGTCCACCCCGCCGGGGATGATGAAAAATATTTCCGCTTGCAATTGCAATTCGCGCAAAAAGGTATATTCCCAATGAATGCCGCCCATCGTCAGCAGTACGGTGGGCGCATCGGCGGGGATGCCCAGCGCGGCGCGGGTTTCTGCGCGGGTGTGCCGGGGCGCACGGCTCATCGGCGGCACGGTGATGTCGGCAGCGGTGCGCGGTTCGCACAGCGGTTCGGTTTGGATGAGATAATC
>CAYPNZ010000632.1:0-1587 GCA_964411845.1 uncultured Anaerolineaceae bacterium | reverse complement strand
CCCGTCGCCCACAGCCGTGCCGACCACCACCATCAGTTTTTCGGCTGACCCGCTGACACTTTCTCCCGGCGCGTGCACCACCGTATCGTGGCTGGTCACCAATGTTAAAGCGGTCTATTATCAGGGTGAAGGGGTTGCCGGCGATGACAACGGGCAGCCCGTTCAACGGGAAGAATGCCCCATCGAAACCACGATATTTTCGCTGCGGGTGGTAAAACCGGATGACAGCGAAGAAACGCGCGAAATTACCGTCACCGTGGTTGCCAAACCCGATGCCCCCACCGATTTGACGGTGACCGCCGTACTGACGGACGGTTTTTCGTTGCAGTGGACAGACCACAGCGACAACGAAACGGGTTTTCGGTTGTATGATGCCAACGCCAACACCCGGCTGGCATCTTTCGGCGCAGATGCTACCACCGGAACCGTGAACGGGTTGGCGTGCGGTCAATCGTACCGCTTGTATGTGGTTGCGTTCAACGATGCGGGAGAATCCGGCTTCAGCAACATTCTGGAAGAACAAACGGCAAATTGCCCTTAAAAGATTATTTGGAGGATACGATGGCAGAGCAAAATGATGCAACAATTTTATCCGGCGGACGACCGGCAGCCCGATTTGTGGTAAAACAGGGTCCCCAAATCGGCATCACCTTCCCCATTGTGCAGAGCAGGTTGCTGCTTGGTAGAGAAGAAGCATGCGACATCCGCATCCAAGATGCGGAAGCATCGCGCCGCCATTGCGAAGTTACATGGCAAAACGGCGCGTTTGTGGTGCAAGATTTGGGCAGTTCCAATGGCACGTTCGTTAACGGCGTGCAAATTACCGCCCCGACACGTTTAAGAGCCGGAGACAAAATCGGGGTGGGGCAAACCGTTATGGTGCTTGAACTTGAACCGGAAATAAAACCGGTACCCACCCCGTATGATGCCACCCCATCCGCCGCGCCCGTTTCTGCACCCGTGCCGGTGGTCAAAAAGAAAAAAAGTACCGGCAAACGATTGGTGTGGACAGCCGTGGGGTGTTTGGTGTTTGTGTGCGCCTGCGGCGGCATAACGGCGTTGGGCTTGGATTTGCTCGACTATATTAACTTGGGCATCCCCGGCTTTTCAAATTTGAACATTATTTTCTAAATTCTGTTGACGTTTATCCAATTTCATTGAAAATAGGGCACATGGGGCAGCCCTTTCATTCTGCCATCAAAGACAAAACGCCAACACACCCAGCCCGAATAACCTGCAATTTGCCAAAATATCGAGCCGGCGGTATAATTTTGCTCGCAGTTGGGCGGTTAGCTCAGTTGGTTAGAGTGCCACGTTGACATCGTGGAGGTCACTGGTTCGAGCCCAGTACCGCCCACACCCGGCGCCTTCGTTCCGCGAGGGCGCTTTTTTTATTTGCCATCATCTGCTATAATCAAATTCAAGGCTTACGCAGTTTTCACCCTGTTTTATAGGAGGGAACCTGTTCCTGCCCAATTTTCGGGCGACCACAAGGATTGCCCCTACAAATCTCATATCAGAACTTGGTAGTGGGTGCAAAAGTAAGTGATACGTCATTGCGAGGGCGTAGCCCGAAGCAATCTCCGG
>CAYPNZ010000631.1:0-1594 GCA_964411845.1 uncultured Anaerolineaceae bacterium | reverse complement strand
CTCGGTGGTGGGGATTTTCTCGCGCAGAAGAAAAATCGCCTGAAACCGGCGGTCGCGCCCCATTTTGGCGCTGCCCCCCGCGCTGTCACCCTCAACGATGTACAATTCCGAGCGTGCCGGGTCGCGCTCGGAGCAGTCGGCAAGTTTGCCCGGCAGCGCCATCGAACTGAGTGCGCTTTTGCGGATGACCAAATCGCGCGCTTTTTTGGCGGCTTCGCGCGCCCGTGCCGATGTTCGGCATTTTTCCACAATTGCCCGCGCCTGTTTGGGGTGCGTTTCCAGATATACCGCCGTCACATCCGATACCACCGCTTCCACGGCGTAGCGCACATCGGTGTTCATCAACTTCACTTTGGTTTGGCTTTCAAATTGCGGGTCGGGATGTTTGATGGAGATGATAGCGGTCAAGCCCTCGCGGATGTCATCACCGGAGAAGTTGCTGTCGGTTTCTTTCAGCAGGTTGTTTTTGCGGGCATAATCGTTGATGGTACGGGTCAGCGCCGTGCGAAAACCGGTTAAATGCGTGCCGCCGTCGGGGGTGTGGATGGTGTTGGCAAAGGTGTAGATATTTTCGGTGTAGGCATCGGTGTATTGAAATGCCACTTCCACCGTCATATCGTCCACATCGCGTTCGCCGGCAATAATGCTGTGCAATGTTTTTTTGCTGCGGTTTAAATAGCGCACAAACGAAGCAAACCCGCCTTCAAAATAAAAACTGTGCTCGGTGACGGGGTCGGTGCGCTCGTCAATTAACGTCAGGGTTATGCCTTTGGTGATGAACGCCATTTCGCGGAAACGCTGCAACAGGGTGTGAAAATGCAGTCCGTCCACTTCGCGGAAAATGGTTTCATCGTATTTAAAGGTGATGCTCGTGCCGGTGTCGGCGGGGTTTTCCAGCGACGAAACTTGTTCCACATCTGTCACGGCAATGCCGCGTTCGTACCGCTGGCGATAGAGATACCCGTTGCGGCGAACTTCCGCCACCAGCCACTCGCTCAATGCGTTCACCGCGCTGACACCCACGCCGTGCAATCCGCCCGAAACTTTATAGGCTTTGTTATCGAATTTGCCCCCGGCGTGCAATGAAGTGAGCACCAATTGCAGGGTAGAGATTTTCTTTTCGGGATGCGGTTCCACCGGAATGCCGCTGCCATTGTCTACCACGGTTATACTTTGGTCGGGGTGGATGGTCACGGTAATGGTATCGCAGCGCCCGGCTAGCGCTTCGTCAATGGCGTTGTCCACCACTTCATAAACCAAGTGATGCAAGGCTTTAATGTCCGTCCCGCCGACATACATCCCCGGACGGCGGCGAACCGCTTCCAGCCCTTCCAAAACTTGGATATTCTCCGCACCGTATTGTTGCGTATTTTTTTCTGTCACAGACACACTCCCGATAAACCGTGTTGTCTTTTTGACGGGTTATTGTTGCTTTTGCACCCAACAAAAAACCGCGGTTTATGATAAAATTCAATTAAGAAATTATACCATATTTCGGGCGCTTTCCCAAATGTGTGGCGAAGCAGCACTCAATATCCCGAACACAATATGTAGTGTGCAACACCGATTTTTCCCCCGTATTTTGTGGTGCAAA
>CAYPNZ010000630.1:0-1607 GCA_964411845.1 uncultured Anaerolineaceae bacterium | reverse complement strand
AACAATTGTAACGGGGGGTTGTGCGTATGTAATGCATCGCCCACCACAATACAATTTTGTGTACACTCAAACAAGTCAAATTCAAAGACATATGCCATGGTAGAATCGGCAAACGCAGGCAACGGCGCCGGCGCAAGCGATTGCGGCAGTTCCGCAATGCGTACCAGTTTCTCGGCGGTTGGCGCACCCGGCACACTCAACATCAGCACCGAACCATCACTCACCCGAAAATCAACCACCCCGACAACCTTGGGACGAGAGTCGGTGGGTACACGAACGATGGTGCTATCAATTTGGTTTGACAGTGGCGTTAGGTTTTCAGGCGCAGCCGGAACACGGATTACCTGTACCACCGACAGCCCCGGGTCAATGGTGGGTACCGGACTGCCCGTGTTCACCCCGCGCGGGTGCGAATTATCTATCACTGTTACCGGCGTGGGCGCCGGGGGAGCGCCGGTTTGCGCCCACGCCAATCCGCTGCCGAGGGGCAAAACGCTACTATTGAGGGGTGTAAAAAATAGCGCCAGCAACAGCACCACACCTGCACCCCAAGCCATAATTTTAATGATACGGTCCGTGTTCATATGACACACCTCCTTAATGTGCACAACAAGGCTATCCTCCAATTAACGATTTCGTTTCAATTGATAGACAAATGAGTCCGCAGAAAATTCAATAGGTGTTGACAGTAAAAAAACCGGGCGCCCCGGAATGGTTACCGCATCCGGCTGCAACATTGACGCTTGCAGCGCCGGGGCACGAGCAACCAAGTTTTGCACATACCAATCGTAAAACAGCAACCGATTGTCAACCACCGTTACATCACGCCGCACGCCCTGCGATTGCAAATACCACAAGCTGAACGTCGTTTCGTCGCGGTCGGTTACCACGGCAGCACCGGCAGGCAATTCTGCCAAAATCTGCTGCCCAAAGCGATACGCTTGCCAATCCGAATGTAGATTCACCAATGGATATACCGCCGCCGCGCGCCAAACAAGCCCCACAAGCAATAACATCCCGACAACTTGCGCCGTCGCGCCGATATATCGGTGCGCCATTACAATACCATCCGCCATCCCATATCCGGCTAAAACCGCCAACACATACAATGCCGGCACAAGATAAACGGCGTTCCCTTCCACCGGGTAACCACTGCGAAATAACAGCGTTGCCGACAGAAACACCAACAGGAACAGCATTTTCGGGCGCGCCGTATGCCACAATCGAATCCCGCCCCAACCGGCAAACAGCACACCCGCCCAACTTATTTGCTGTACCATCGCCGCCATACTTTGCCCCAACCGAAATACCCATTCCGAGAATGTTGGCTGCAGTATCAAATGATGATACTGGCGGGCGGAAACCAATGCCCAAAAACGAGCCGCCGTGACAGGATTTCCCCAATTGGCTGCGGGATGTGCCGCCGCGCGCAAAGGCAACCACAGAAAAACCGTCGCGCCGGTGGCAACCCCGACCAACACAGTTAGCCACTGCCGCGCCACCGTTTTCAATGCCGAACGGTTTTTAGGGATAGCGCACCGCTGACACAACGATAGCAAAAATATTCCGGGCAAAAGCAGAATAATTTGCGGCAAAATACCCGTGCC
>CAYPNZ010000629.1:0-1612 GCA_964411845.1 uncultured Anaerolineaceae bacterium | reverse complement strand
TGGCGCGGCGCAGATTACCGCAATGTGATGCGCTTTAAAAAAGATTTTCCCGATGCACAGACAATTCTGCTGGAACAAAATTACCGCTCCACCGAGACAATTCTGCAAGCTGCCGGTAGTCTCATCGCCAAAAATCGCCACCGGCACGCCAAAACCCTGTTTACCGACCGCAGTAAAGGCGCACCGATTGTGCGGGTGGAAACGTATACCGGTTTCGATGAAGCCCGTTTTGTGGTGCGCGAAATTAAACGATTGCAAACCGATGCCGACATTAACCCCGCCGATGTGGCGGTGATGTATCGCACCAATGCCCAATCGCGCGTTATTGAAGAGGCGTTTCTTGATGCGGGGATGCCCTACCGGCTGGTGCGCGGCACGCGCTTTTACGAGCGGAGAGAGGTGAAAGATGCGCTGGCATACCTGCGATTGATTCACAACCCCAACGACCGGGTGGCGCTGGGACGCATCATCAATGTGCCGCGGCGGGGTATCGGCGCGAAAACGGTGCAAACGCTGCTCGACTGGGCGGCGGCGATGAATTTTTCGCCGTGGCAGGCGTTGGTGGCGCTGCACAATTTCACCGAAGATGCCACCGATGCCCCGCCGCAACCGTCGCCGTTTAGCCCGCGTGCCGCCAAAAGTTTAACGGCATTCACCAAAATTATGCTGTTGCTGCTGGCGGCAAAAGAAAAAATGCCGCTGGTTGATTTAATTGATTTGATGCTGGCACGCTCCGGCTTGAAAAACATGCTGAATGACGGCACAGACGAAGGCGCAGACCGCTGGGAAAACCTGCAAGAATTGAAAACCGTCGCCCGCAATTACGAAGATTTGAACGGCGCAGAAGCCTTATCGCAATTTTTGGAAGAAGTGGCGCTGGTGTCGGACGTGGACGGACTGAACGAAAATGAAAGCGGACCCGCCCTGCTCACCCTGCACGCCGCCAAAGGGCTGGAATTTCCGATTGTGTTCATGGTCGGTATGGAAGAGGGCATTTTCCCCCATTCCCGCAGTAAAGACGACCCCGACCAAATGGAAGAGGAACGGCGGCTGGCGTATGTCGGCGTGACGCGCGCCAAAGACCGGTTGTATCTGACGCACGCTTTTCGGCGCACCATTTACGGGCGCGAAGAAATCAGCGAACCGTCGCGTTTCCTGTCAGACATTCCGCCGGAGTTGGTGGACATGCAAACCACCCAAATCAACAACCGGCGTCCGGCGCACCGCCAATTTGAGGATGGCTACTCGCGCCGACGCAGTTATCGCCAACAAACCACGTGGGAACCGCCCAGCCAACGCCGCAAACGGGAAACGCCGCCGGTACTGGGGCAATTCAAAATCGGCGACCGTGTTTTCCACCGCACGTTCGGCGAGGGCACGGTCATATCCACCAAAATGCAGGATAATGACGAAGAAGTGACTGTCGCCTTTTCGGGTAAAGGGGTCAAACGCCTGTTGGTCAGCCTTGCCGGATTGAAAAAATTGTAGATTTATGTCAAATCGAGCGCGCGAATTGTACGACTGGACATGTTATGTTATAATAAACGGGAAATGTACCGTATTGAATCAAACGGAGTTTCCAAATGACAGAAAAGACAGTTGAAATTCAGCG
>CAYPNZ010000628.1:0-1614 GCA_964411845.1 uncultured Anaerolineaceae bacterium | reverse complement strand
CAATTTCCATGTTCAAAAATGTGCCCGACAATTGGCGAATGGTTTTGATGACTTGTGTGGGGGTGAGCGCCGGTTGTCCGGGGCGTTCGGTGCTGAGGGTATCGTATGTATCGGCGATGGTGGCAACTTCTGCCAGCAGTTGGATATTTTGCCGGTCGAAACGGGGGCGTTCGATGGTGTTGGTTCCGTACAGCCGGCGGGGGTAGCCGCGCCCGTCTTGCCGCTCGTGGTGTTCCAGCGCAATGTGGTTGGCGATGACCGCATCGGGGTTGCGCGAGCGGAGCAATTCATAACCGAAACGGGGATGTTCGCGCAGGCGGAGGTGCACGGCGGGGGTGAGCGTTTGGGCATCGTCTACGGCACTGGCAAGCACTTTTGCATCCACAAAAACCTTGCCGATGTCGTGCAGCAAACAGCCGATGCCCAAACGGCGCAGGTCAATCGGCGGCAGATGGAGACGTTTGCCGATGAGCAGCGCCACGATGGTGGTATCAATGGAATGTCCCAAAATTACATCGCTGTGGCTGCGTATTTGCCCGATGCCCGCCAGCATGTCTACCCCAGCCAGTTCATCCAAAATGGCGGTAACGCGCCCTTCCAGTTTTTCAAACCCGTTATAACCGCGCAGCGCATTCACGATATTGCTGTCTCTTAAGCCGGCAACGATGGTTTCGGTGGGGGCGGTGTTAAATTCGGCAGTAATGTGGCGTACAAAATCGTACAATCGCGCCAATGCCGATTGTGTGGCGCGGCGAGTTTCATCCGACAGCATATCTTCCACAACCACGTCGTCGGTATCGCCGTCGCTGATGAAAATGCTGGCGAACCCGCGCTGGCGGATTTTCTCGATGTATTCCGGTGTGAGCATAACGCCCTGACGCAACAATACACTGCCGCGCGGGTCAATAACCGGCTTCGCCAGTATCATTCCCGGTTCCAAAGCATCAATGGGGAGACGGAGCATAACATCCTCGTTCGGTAACGTGGGTGCAACAAACAACCTTACTTAATCACATCGGCAGGTTTAACGCAGACTTTAGCGTTCTTTACGTGATTTTTACCTTGTCTTCACACGAAGTTTACTGACGCAACAGCGGGCGTATGTTATAAATATAAAGGCTAATAATGAGGCGAAATGACCATATTTTCGCCCCGACCGAATAGCACATTTCAACAAGGTTTGACAATAATAGTAACGGCATCGGCAGCGAAAGTAAAATTTTTGCAACGGTTTTTATGACACTCTCTGCGGATTATCTGATAACTTTATTTTTGATGTTCGTGCGCATTTTGGCAATGTTTATGACCGCGCCAATTTTCAGCAGCAAGAATATTCCGAACATCGCCAAAATCGGTTTTTCCGGTATTTTGGCGATGATACTGCTGCCGTTTGACGGCGTGCCGCCCGCCCCAACCGAACTTGGTCCTTTTGTGCTGAGCGTGGCGCAAGAAGTTTTGTTCGGGGCACTGCTCGGTTTTGCCAGCAATTTGGTATTTGTGGCGGTCAGTATGGGTGCGGGCATGATGGGCTTGCAAGTTGGTTTTCGGGCGGCAAGTTTGTTCAACCCCGTTTTCAACGCTTCCAGCGCCGCGCTTGACCAATTTTATTCGTTT
>CAYPNZ010000627.1:0-1620 GCA_964411845.1 uncultured Anaerolineaceae bacterium | reverse complement strand
GGTTTGAAAAACTGCCCGACACCACTGCCGACGACCTGCATTTGCCCGAAGCGGCGTTCATGCTGGCGGACACGCTGGTGGTGTACGACCACGCCTGGCAGCGATTGCTGGTCATCGCCAATGCCCACATCGCCGCCGATACCGACCCGCGCACGGCATACCGGCGCGCTTCGGCGCGGATTGATGAAATCGTGGCGCGCCTCCATGCGCCCATCCCCGACCCGCCGACCGCGCAGCGCGCAAACGGCTACCCGACCGAGTTTGTCTCGAATGTGACGCAATCGGAATATGAAAACCGGGTGCAGCGGGCGAAGGCGTACATTCGCGCCGGCGACATTTTTCAGGTGGTGCCCTCCCAGCGGTTGAGCAAATGCACGCCCGCCCACCCCTTCGCCATTTACCGCCATCTGCGGCGCATCAACCCGTCGCCGTACATGGTTTTTCTGCGATTGCCCGGCGGCGTGGGCGCGTCGCCGCTGCACGTCATTTCCGCCAGCCCGGAACTGCACGTCCGGCTGGAAAACGGCACGGCGGAACTGCGACCCATCGCCGGGACACGCTGGCGCGGGGCATCGGCGGCGGAGGATGCGCAATTGGCGCAAGATTTGCTGGCAGACGAAAAAGAGCGCGCCGAACATGTGATGCTGGTGGATTTGGGGCGCAATGATTTGGGGCGCGTGTGTCAGCCCGGCACGGTCAAAGTGAAAGAGATGATGGTGGTGGAAAAATACTCGCATGTGATGCACATCGTTTCGGATGTGCAGGGGAGAATCGCGTCGGAACACGATGCGTTCAGCCTGCTGCGCGCCACCTTTCCCGCCGGAACCGTCACCGGCGCGCCGAAAATCCGCGCTATGGAAATCATCGAGGAATTGGAAACAAGCAAACGCGGATTGTATGCGGGTGTCATCGGCTATATCGGCTATGATGGCACAATGGACACCTGCATTGCCCTGCGGACGATGGTCATGCAGGGCGACACCGTCCACATTCAGGCGGGCGGCGGCGTGGTTGCCGACAGCGACCCGACCTATGAATTCAACGAGAGTATGAACAAAGCCCGCGCGCTCGCACTGGCGGTGCGGGAAGCGGAGAAAGCGGTCGGCTTTCAGCATTCAGAATGAAACGTGAAACGTGAAGACGTGATTTTTCACGCTTCACGTTTTCACTTATCACTCACCACGTTTTCACGTTTCACAAAGGGCGAAAGACAAATGACGAATCACCAATCACCAATCACCAATCAACCGCATGTGCTGGTCATCGACAATTACGATTCTTTCACCTACAACTTGGTGCAATATCTGGCTGAGTTGGGGGCGCAGGTGACCGTTTTCCGCCATGATGAAATTTCGACGGATGAGATTGCCGCCATCGCTCCCACCCACATCCTCATTTCACCGGGACCCGGCGACCCCGACGATGCGGGCATTTCGCTGGCGGTCATCGAACGTTTCCACCGAACCATCCCCATTTTGGGTGTCTGTCTGGGGCATCAGTGCATCGGGCAGGCATTCGGCGGGAAAATCGGGGCGGCGAAAACGCTGATGCACGGCAAAACGTCGCAAATTCGGCATGATGGGCGGGGGGTGTTCCGCGACATTCCGCAGGATTTCACCG
>CAYPNZ010000626.1:0-1630 GCA_964411845.1 uncultured Anaerolineaceae bacterium | reverse complement strand
TCCAATGGCGGATACGGTCAAATTTGTTTTTCCCAGTTGTCGATATTCCATAGTTTTTGGTTTTCAATTTTCAGACTCTACTGAACAAAGGGTTTCAAATTAAACCACAGAGTAGCGGAGACACAGAAAAAAATAAGGTTTGAGAGCCAAAAATTCGAGGGCACATACAAATTTCCCGATGAATTTAATCTTTTTCTCAAAAACATTCAAAACTCCGCGTCTCTGTGCCTCTGTGGTGAAAAATTTTTCAGGCGAGTCAAAAAAAATCAAACGATACAGGAGAAACTTATGACCATTCGGACATCGTTTTCCACCAAATCCGTGCATGCCGGCGAAAACCGAAGGCAAACGGGGCACGCGGTGACCACCCCCATTTTTCAAACCAGCACCTACACCTTCACCGACACCGCCGAATTAACCGAATATATGGAAGCCCGTTTATGGGGCGACAGCGAAAATCGCTGGGAATACGGCAGATATGGCAATCCCACCATCCGCACTGCCGAGCAAAAGATTGCCGCGCTGGAAGGCGCGGCGGATGCCGTCCTTTTTGCCAGCGGCATGGCTGCCATCACCGCCACCCTGATGACCTTTCTGTCGGCGGGCGACCACATCATCTATACCGACGATTCCTATCGCCGCACCCGCGATTTCATCGGCAACCACCTGAAACGGTTCGGCGTGGAAGCCACCGTCGTGCCGATGGGCGATTTTGCCGCATTGGAAGCCGCCATCCGTCCGAACACCAAAATTATCTTTTCCGAATCGCCGACCAACCCCTATATGCGCGTGCTCGATTTGGAACGGTTGACGGCAATTGCCCGCCCGCGCGGCATAAAAACCATTGTGGACAGCACGTTTGCCACCCCGGTGAACCAACGCCCGCTGGAGTATGGCGTAGATTTGGTGATACATTCCGCCACCAAATATTTGGGGGGACACAACGATTTGCTGGCGGGGGTGGTATGCGGTTCGGAATATCTGCTGGCTGCCGTGCGCCAAACGCAAGGCGTGTTCGGCGCGGTCAGCGACCCCAACTCGGCATATTTGCTGCTGCGCGGGTTAAAAACCCTGTCGCTGCGCGTGCAGCAGCAGAATGCAACCGCCCAACGGCTGGCGGAATTTTTGCAGAACCATCCTGCCGTGCGCGAAGTGTATTACCCCGGGTTGCCCGGTCATCCCGACCACACCATCGCCGCCGCGCAGATGGATGGTTTCGGCGGGGTGGTCAGTTTCGTGCTCGATACCGATTTCGCCGGCACGGGAGCGTTTATCGACCGGCTGGAAATTCCGCTCATTGCCCCCAGTCTCGGCGGGGTGGAAAGTTTGGTCAACCAAGTGGCGCTGGTCAGTTATTTTGAACTTTCTTCCGCCGAACGGGAAGCCATCGGCATAAAAGACAGTTTGGTGCGGTTTGCCGTCGGTATCGAAGATGCCGATGACATCATCGCCGATGTGACCCGTGCCCTCGACCATACCTTCGATACCACCACCCTGTCGCTGGAAAACGGGTTTATGGTGATGCGCCGGGCGTGAAACGTGATGCGTGAAACGTAAAACGTAAAACGTATTGCGTAAAACGTATTACGTAAATTTTGTAACCCTGTAACCCTGTAACCCTGCAACCCTG
>CAYPNZ010000625.1:0-1636 GCA_964411845.1 uncultured Anaerolineaceae bacterium | reverse complement strand
GTCCAATCGGAAAGCAGTTCGGTGGTGCGGCTAATGTCATCGGCATGGGCAGTATACCCTGATTTTTCGCGGGCAACCAGTAACCCCACCGACCCGGGAAGCGCACCGGAGGTAATGGCGGGTTCCACGCTGTAAATCGGGTCGAGCAAAACCGCGCTGGCATGTTCTGCCAATGCATGCACCAGCCGTAATTTTTCATCGCGTACCATTTGGGGGGTGGGGTAACTACCGTCTCTGGCAACGAGCATATCAATGAGCGGGTCGCGGTGGTCAACCGCCAAAATGGTGAATACCTCTTGTTTGTTGGCTATTTGTTGTAAATTTCGGCGCTTACCGAGTGTGAGTGTCATAATTTTCCTCGTGCTTTAAAGGCCAACCGATGCCAAAAATTCGCGGTTGCGGCGGGCACTTTCTTTTGGCGCACCCATGCCGGGCAAAATATCTTGCTCTACCACTACCCAGCCATCGTAACCGGAATTTTTCAGCCATTGCACAATACCTGCAAAATCTATACCACCTTTTCCCAATTCGCAAAAGATGCCGTGCCGGATGGCTTCAAAATAATCCCACCCGTTTTCTGTCATTTGCCGGGCAATATCCGGCTGAAAATCTTTAAAATGTACCAGCCAAATGCGTTCCCGATATTTTTCCAGTGCGGGCAGCACGGCTGCACAACTGCCCGCACCGAAAGCGTAATGTCCGGTATCGAACACCAAACCCAGCAACGCCGGGTCGGTGAGTGACAGCAGGCGGTCAATCTCGGCGGGGGTTTCCACATATCCGGCGCAATGGTGATGGAAGACTGTGCGCAATCCGGTCTCGTCTCGCACGGCACGGGCAATGGCTTCCGCACCGGCGGCAAAAGTACGCCATTCCGCCGCCGAAAGTCCCATTTCCGGGGTGATGCGCCCGACATTTTTCACCCGCCGGGGAACCGTACCGTTGTCATCCGCCAGAACAATCATCGGCGGATGAACCGATGCGCCGGTATCGGCGACCGCCGCCAGCAAGCGCGCGATTTTCACCGCCTCGGCGATGCCATCCGCGTGGGCGGTGGCGTTTTTCAGCGCGACCGGCACAAATGCGCCCACCATCGCCAACCGCCGCGCCGAAAGTTCCGCGTGCAGACGGGCGGGGTCGGTGGGCATATAGCCCCAATCGCCTAAATCGGTGCCGGTATAGCCCGTTTCTACCAATTCATCCAGCATTTGCCGGTAGTCTATTTGGCTTTCGCCCACATCTTCAAATTCCAGCACACCCCATGAGCACGGCGCATTGGCAAGTTTTATAGATGCCATATGAATATTTATCCTTTCACGTTAAAACTGACGGCTCCATTCGCGGAGCCAGCGTTCGATGACCACCTTCGTCTGGGTATAAAATTCTACGGCGTGCGCGCCCTGCGCGTGCAGGTCGCCGAAAAAGCTGTCGCGCCAACCGCTGAACGGGAAGAATGCCATCGGCGCGGCAACCCCAATATTGATACCCACGTTTCCGGCTTGCACATCATAGCGGAAACGGCGGGCGTTGGAACCGTCACGGGTGAAAATGCATGTCATATTGCCATACGGACGGTCATTGACGAGCGCAATCGCTTCATCAAGCGTAGCGGCACGGGTAACACTTAACACGGGTC
>CAYPNZ010000624.1:0-1642 GCA_964411845.1 uncultured Anaerolineaceae bacterium | reverse complement strand
ATGAGACCGGGGTCGCGCTGCTGTTTGAAGGTCGGAATGATGATATTCCGCTCGCGGGCACGTTGAACGGCGCGTTCCAGCCGGTCGGGGTAAACGGTTAAATCAATTTGAGACATAATTTCTCCTTATTTTCAAAAAAACAGCCGGCAGTCAAAGACCGGTTCTTTAAAAATTTGCGTTTTGTTTCAAAATACTTGCCACTGCTTCTAAATTAGGGGCGACGCGGAATGCCTGCGTGCCGATGGTTTCCACCGCTTGCATGGCGCTGGCAACATCTTTCAGCCCGTTGCCGGTGTTCAGCACCACAATGCGTTCATCCGCCGCAACCAGTCCCTCGCGCACCGCTGCCACCAATCCGGCAAATGCCGCTGCACCGGCGGGTTCGGCAAAAACGCCGCTGCCACGCGCCAGTTGCGGGATGGCACGCAAGATTTCGTCGTCGCTGACGCGGATGAATGCGCCGCCCGTTTCGGTAACGGCACGCATGGCTTTGATGCGGTCGCGGGGCAAGCCCGCGCTGATGCTATCGGCGACGGTATGGGCGGCAATCGGTTTTTTGGTCAGCACATCTTCACCATTGTGCCACGCCTGATACAAAAAATCGCTGCCGGCGGCTTGCACGCCCATCAATTTGGGCATCCGGTCAATCCAACCGAGCGCCATCAGGTCTTTTAACCCTTTGTGAATGCCGCCGATGATGCAGCCGTCGCCCACGCTGACAAAAATGCGGTCGGGGGCTTGCCAATTCAATTGTTCGCAAATTTCAAACGCGGCGGTTTTTTTGCCTTCGCTCATATACGGGTTGAAGCCGGTATTGCGATTGTACCAGCCGTATTCATCGGCGGCGAGCATACACAGGTCGAAAGCGTCATCATACGTGCCTTCTACCAGCATCACTGTGGAACCGAAGGTGAGCAGTTGGGCAATTTTTGCCTGCGGGGCAGATGCCGGCACAAAAATGACGTTTTTCTGCCCGATGCTGGCGCTCAATCCGCTGAGTGCGGCGGCGGCGTTGCCCGTGCTGGCGGTGGTGATGACTGCCGCGCCTTTTTCGCGGGCTTTGACCACGGCAATGGCGCTGGCGCGGTCTTTAAACGATGCCGTCGGTTGGCGACCGTCATCTTTCACCCACAACCGGTGCAAACCGAGTTCCGCCGCCAGTTTGGGGGTGTGATACAGCGGCGTGCCCCCCACCGACAGCGGCGGCACGGGCGATTCCGGTTCGACGGGCAGCAACGGTTTGTACCGCCAGATGGTCGGGTCGGGATTGTGGCGCAGCGTTTCGGGAGAAATGCGGGTGGCAATGGCATCGTAATCGTACCGGACATCCAAAATGCCTTCGTTGCCGTGGTGCGGGCACACGTAATCCACTTCATCCGGTTGATATTCCGCACCGCAAATGGTGCATTTCAGGTTTAGGATGTGAGTCATGGTCATTCGCTATTCGTCATTCGGCGGCAACTGTTCAACCTGTCATTGCGAAACCCGTTAGGGTTGAAGCAATCCCGGCTACTCGTAACCGGAGATTGCTGCGCCGCGCTCGCAATTCAACGGGCACTACCGAACAGATACATTCGCTATTTGTCGTTCGCTATTCGTTATTCGTCGTTCGCTATTTGACAATGTGTGTGCCGGTTTCGCC
>CAYPNZ010000623.1:0-1644 GCA_964411845.1 uncultured Anaerolineaceae bacterium | reverse complement strand
AAAAAAATCCGTGAAAATCCGCTCAATCTGCGGCATCTGCGTTCCATATCAACCTGTGGCTGAACAGTTACCAAAACTTATCCTTTCCAATGGATAGTTGACAGATACCATAATGACACATATCGCATTTTTTAACCCGCAGGGCAATTTTGACCCTGCCGACAGTTATTGGACACAACATCCCGATTTTGGCGGGCAGTTGGTTTATGTGAAAGAATTGGCGCTGGCGATGGCGGCGCAGGGGCACACGGTAGATATTGTGACCCGCCGCATTGCCGACCCGCAATGGCGCGAATTTTCCGCGCCGGTTGACCGTTACCCCGACAGCCCGTCGGTGCGAATTGTGCGGCTGCCGTGCGGCGGCAATTTGTTTTTGCCGAAAGAATTGCTGTGGGGCTGTTTGGCGGAATGGGTCAACAATATTGTCGCGTTTTATGCTCGGGAAGGTCATCCGCCCGATTTTGTGACCACCCATTACGGCGATGGCGGGCTGGCGGGCGTGCTGTTCGCGCAAAAAGCGGGTGTGCCGTTCAGTTTTACCGGGCATTCGTTGGGCGCGCAAAAAATGGACAAACTGCACGCCAACGCGAAAAACCTGCCCGATTTGGACGCCCGCTACCATTTCACCGAGCGTATTTTCGCCGAGCGGCTGGCAATGAATCACGCGGCGCTGATTGTAACCAGCACCGAGCAGGAACGGCGCGAACAATACACCCATCGGGCATATCGCGGCGCGGTTGACCCGCTGGGCGCGGATGCAGACCGCTTTGCGGTGATTCCGCCGGGCGTGAACCGGCGCATCTTTTCACCCGAACCGGATGCAAATGATGCGACAATCGCCGCGCGGTTGGATGCCGCCATCGCCCGCGACATTCCCCCCGCCCGCCGAAAATTGCCGCTGGTGCTGGTGTCGAGTCGGCTTGACCAGAAAAAAAATCACATCGGGGTGGTGCGGGCATTTGCCCAAAGTGCCAGCCTGCGCGCCATTGCCAATTTGGCAATTGTTGTGCGCGGACCGGATGACCCCCTGCACCGGCGCAATCAATTTCCCCCTGCCGAACGCGCCATTCTGGATGAAATTGCCGCGTTGCTGGATGCGGAAAACCTGTGGGATGCCGTCACATCCTTCCCGCTGAACAACCAACACGAATTGGCGGCGGCATACCGCTACGCCGCCGCCCGCCGGTCGGTTTTTGCGCTGACGGCACATTACGAACCGTTTGGGCTTGCCCCGCTGGAAGCGATGAGTTGCGGGTTGCCCGCGGTGGTCACCCGCAACGGCGGTCCCGCCGAAAGTTTATTCGATGCGGCAACGGGCAAACGCTTCGGCGTGTTGGTTGACCCCGCCGACCCCGCCGACATCGCCCACGGTTTGCTGACCGCGCTGTCGCCCCTGTCGGCGTGGGAAAAACTGCGTGACGCGGGCATCGAGCGGGTGGTTTCGCGCTACACTTGGGCGCGCACTGCCGCGGGTTATCTGGCGGCAATTGACCGCGTCACCGCCCGCCCGCCGCATTCCGGCACAATGGAAATTCCGGCATATTTTTTGAACCCGCGTGCGGAAAATCGTATCCCGCTCGCAAAATTGGCAGCCATTTATGACCCCACCCATTGACGTTTTGGCTATCGGCGAAACGCTGGTAG
>CAYPNZ010000622.1:0-1653 GCA_964411845.1 uncultured Anaerolineaceae bacterium | reverse complement strand
CAAGGGTTTTTGCTCACCGATAATTTTTACGGGGTACGCGGGCGCGGTTTTCTGGCTCGCGGGCGCAGTTTGTGGGTTCCCACCTTGGCGGTGGGGCGGCTGGTGGAAACCCCCGCCGATATTGAAAGGATGGTAGACAGTTATTTTGCCAGCCCCGTCATACCGGTGGATGATGTGCTCATTACCGCGTATGATTTTCTCACCGATAGCGCGCGGCTCATTTCCGATACGGTGGCAACTTGGGGTGTTACCACCCAAGATACGCTCATTAACGAAACGTGGGTTGTGACCGATTTGGTCAATGCGTGGACTCAATATCCCCCCGGGCGCGACATTGTTTCACTGAATGCCCATTTCGAGCCGTGGCGCGCGCTGCCCGCCGCGCCCGGTGCGGACATTGCCACCGCTTTCGACCTGTTTTACAATTTCCATATCACCAACAGCACCACCATCAGCGACAGTTTAATCTTTTCGATGGGCTGTCATGCCGGGTTGAACATGCCCGATGCGGATGTGAACACCCCGTATTTCGACACAAACAGCAATCCGTGGAATGTGAATCCCGATTTTCCGCAGGCATTGGCGCAGAAAACCAGCGTGATGGTCGGCAATACGGGATATGGCTATGGCGTGGACGATTCACCCGAATATACCGAATGGTTGATGCACCTGTATGCCAAATTCCTCGGAGCGCAGCACAATATGCCGGTGGGCGAAGCCCTGCAACGGGCAAAACGCTATTATATCGGTTCTGCGCCGAGCGGCGGCATATCGGTGTATCATGAAAAAATACTGTTGGAAGCCACCCTGTATGGGCTGCCCATGCTGAAAGTGGATGTGCCGAACCCCACGCCCATCCGCAATGACGCCATCAGCGGGCAATTCAGCGCGATGCAGACAGTGCCGCGCCCGATTGCCACCGCGGCATCCAACTTCATCAGTGCGACCATCACCCTGACGCCAACGCGCCATCAGGTGGGCGACAGTTCATACTATTCGCTGGATAACGAAATTCAAGCCAGCCCGGGGCGACCGCTGCAACCGCGCGGCACACTGTTCATCAGCAGTAATGCCAACGGCTTGCTGCCGCACGGCGCGGTGCTGTTCGATGCTGCCTTTACCGATACTGTCAACTTCAACCCCATGGTCACCCGCCCCATCACCGATGTTACGCTGTCGGAACCGGCGTTGAATGTCGGCGGGTGGTTCCCCAATAAATTGTGGGCGGTCAACCGTTTCGGCAAAACAAATGTGGGGGATGACGACCGGTTGGTGATTGTCGGCGGGCAATTCAAAATGACAGACTTCACCAACGGCATCGGCACGGAACGGCTTTTTACCCGGATGAATCTGCGCATCTATTACAGTGAAGATGGCAAAGATTACCAGCCGCCCATTATTTGGAATTCAGGCGGGGTGAAATTCGGCGATAAAATGTTGGTGGAAGTGACCGTGGAAGACCCGTCGGGGGTGCAGGGGGTGGTGGTCAGTTACCGTCCGTCGGCTGACCCGCAGGCAATTCGCAGCCTTGAACTGCTGCCCGCCGATACCGACAATTTCGGCAACGGCACATGGCGCGGCGAGATTGTCGGCGACCCGAATGTGAGTTTTTATGTGCAAGCGATTGACGGCGCGGGCAATGTGCAGATGGCG
>CAYPNZ010000621.1:0-1654 GCA_964411845.1 uncultured Anaerolineaceae bacterium | reverse complement strand
TATGGATTCCCGCTTTCGTACCCGCAGGGCACAGGCGGGAATGACATTCGATGATTCTTTTCATTATTTTATCAATTCCCCTGCCGGATGCACGCCGCTGATGAGCGATACGCCCACCGCGCCGACACCTTTCCCCAGCAGTGTACCGGGATTGCACACAGTATTGCACCCCAGCGAAACGTCATCCCCCAAAATGGCACCGAATTTGCGCAAGCCGGTGGGGATGGCGGTATCGCCGTGCCGCACGCGGATTTCGCTGCCGCGCAGTTTGAAATTTGCCAGTTTGGTGCCCGCACCGAGATTGACGCGATTGCCCAGCACGCTGTCGCCCACATAAGCGAAATGTCCCGCTTTGGCATCATCCATAAAAATGGCGTTTTTCACCTCGGTGCTGTGCCCGATGACGCAATTTTTCCCGGCGATAACTTTACCGCGGATGTACGCCCCGTGCCGCACCACTGTTCCCGTGCCGATGATGGCGGGACCGGCAATGTATGCGCCCGGTTCAACAATTGCCCCGGCGGCGATGAAAATATCGTCGCCGATGAGATATGCGCCGGGGTGTACCGTGCCGAAGATGCCGGCGCGCAGATTTGCCGCCAGATATTCGGCAATGCGCGGCAAAACGTCCCACACATTTTCGATGCCGTCAAAAATGGTACGGTGTTCAAATGTGGTCAGGTCGAAATAGGTTTCGGGGGTGAACATAAATGGCTCCATATTTTGCGTCGTGTGATTTTCACGCATCACGTTCAATATAACACATATCGAAATTGGCACGGCGGCGGTCGGCGGCGAGACGTTTTCGCAATTGCGTTTCCGCTTCCGCCAAATGTTGGGGGGTATTGATGCCCATAGTTTCGCTGAGATTATCTGTGGTCAGTGCGCGGATGGTATGCCCCTCTGCCACGGCAAGCGCCACCAAATCGGTGAGATAGTATTCGCCTTTGGCGCTGAGGGTAATTTTCGGCAGGGTTTGCCACAGCCAGTCGGCGCGGATGCAGTACACACCGGTATTCAATTCGGTAATTTTAAGTTGTGCCGGCGTGCAATCGGCTTCTTCCACAATAGCGATGACGTTTTGGGTACTATCGCGCACAATTCGCCCAAAACCGCGCGGATTGTCGGCGGTAACGGTCAACATTGTCAGCGGAGACGGATTTTCTGCCTGTGCCCGCACCAATTTTTCCAGCGTTTCGGCGGTGAGCAGCGGCATATCGCCATACAAAATCAAAATATCCCCGTGATGGTCTTTCAGCGCAGTGGCGGCTTGTGCCACGGCGTGCCCAGTGCCGAGTTGCTCGGCTTGCAGGGCGTATCGCACACCGTCGCCGATGGTTTCGCGCACCAACTCGGCACGATGCCCGACCACCAGCACAATTTCGGCGGGATTGAGCAGGCGTACCGTGTCAATTACGTGTTGCACCAGCGGCTTGCCGTCCAGCCGATGCAGCACTTTCGGCAAATTCGATTTCATGCGGGTTCCCTTCCCCGCGGCAAGAATGATGACTGCAAGGTTGTTCATAGGTTTCCTCACCTTATAGAACACAGATTTTACAGATTAAACAGATTGATAATGATTCAGTTGTAAAAGTGGCGGCGCGTCATTGCAAGCCGAAGGCGAAGCAATCTTGATGCTTGTAAACAGGGAGAT
>CAYPNZ010000620.1:0-1656 GCA_964411845.1 uncultured Anaerolineaceae bacterium | reverse complement strand
ACTTGCAGCGACCCCGGTCCGACGGATAACAGCCAGTTAAGTTGCTCGTGGGCAGATTTCAGCGGGGCGAATGTGAGCGCACCAAGTTATACCTGTCCCAACACGATGGGCGATTTTACGCTGACGCTCACCGCCGTTGACAAAGATGGTGCCAGCGCGCAAGATTCAACCACACTCACCGTTACCGACGAAATACCGACCGCGACACCGTCCAGCCCCATTGCCACCCCCACTGCCACAGCAACGCCAGCCAGCCCGGTTGCCACCCCCACTCCAACCCCCGGCACGGAAAATCAAGACCCCACAGCCGTCATTAATTTCTATCTGCGGTCGAAAAACGGATTGCAGTTCGGTTTTGATGCCAGCCAATCGTCAGACCCCGACGGGCAAATTGTCAGTTACAGTTGGGATTTCGGCGACGGGTTCACCGATACGGGGGTAACCGTGATACACGAATATGCCGCGCTGGATGTGAACAACCCGTACACCGTCACGCTGGTGGTTACCGATAACGATGGCGGCATCGGTGTGGCAACCGTGCAAATTCCGTAAAACCAAAATTTGGTTGTATGGAGATTGGAAAATTGTTCCAATCTCCATACACCACTCACTGCCGAATCCCCACCACCGGCGAACTCATTTCGCCGGTAAGGTAGGCGTGTGCCATATGCGGGGTGTTGTGGGCAAACCCCACGTGCCCCGCATGGTCAATCAAAATCAAACCGCCCAATCCCCCCACTCGGTCACCGAGCATACTGATAGCCGCCTGCGCAGCCGCGGGCGCATACAGCCGCGAACAAAAATCGGCGGCAACGCGCGCCAACTGAATGCGGATGATACTTTCGCCGTGCCCGGTGGTAGAAACGCCTCCCAACGCATTATCGGCAAAATAGCCGCAGCCGGGCAGCGGGCTATCGCCCACCCGTCCCACCGGTTTATACAGCGTGCCGCCGGTGGATGTGCCCGCCACGATATTCCCCATCCGGTCAATTGCCACCGCGCCGACCGTGCCCGGTTTCGCGCCGCGCGTAATCTCACCGAATTCATCGCTGGAGGTGGGCGTTTCCTGCTGTGCCAGTTTCCAGCGGTGAACTTCCCGCTCAACAATCAGTTTTTGCGGGTCGCACAATTCAAACCCGTGCTCGGCGGCATAAGAATCAGCCCCGTGCCCGACCATCATATTGTGGGCGCTGTTCAACAAATGGCGCGCCACCCTGATGGGATTTTGCAAACGTTCCACTGCCGCCACCGCGCCAACCTGCAGCGTGCCGCCATCCATTACCCCCGCATCCAGTTGAACCACCCCGTCACGGTTCAAATGCGAACCGATACCCGCGTCGAATGTCGGGTCATCTTCCATTATGGTAACGGCACGCTCCACCGCATCCAGCGCCGAGCCGCCGCCGCGCAGAATTTCGTACCCCGCCATCATCGCCGTGCGGCAGCCGTCCAAATGTGCCTGATGCTCTTCCGCGGGAATATCCCACGCCCCGCCGTGCACAATTATTGCAATCGTCATTGATTTTTCCTTTCAGAAATGTTTTCGGTTTTCAGTTGTTGCCGCAACTGCCAATTGAGTGAATCGCCATAGGGTGCTTCGGCGGGTATGAAAAAGTCGGCAAATTGCGGCAGTTCTTTTTGGGCGGAACGGGCAAA
>CAYPNZ010000619.1:0-1657 GCA_964411845.1 uncultured Anaerolineaceae bacterium | reverse complement strand
CATACCACCGCGCCGAGTTCCATCAGCGTTTCCGTCCAGTTGCCAGGGTGGGGGGCGGCATGCGCCAGTTCGGCGGCAAGATTCATCACTCGTTTGCGTCCGTCGCCGCGGGTGATGTCGGCGGTGATGGCGAAAAGGCGGCTGAGCACCCGTTTCACATTGCCGTCCACCGCGGGAACCGGCTCGCCAAACGCCAGCGATGCTACCGCGCCCGCCGTGTAATCGCCAAAACCGGGTAAAGTTTTCAGTTGCCGAACGGTGCGGGGCAATTTGCCGCCGTGTTTTTCGACAATTTCGCGGGCGGCGCGGTGCAAATTTCGGGCGCGGGCATAATAGCCCAACCCTTCCCACTGCTTCAGCACGGCATCCATCGGCGCGGCTGCCAGTGCCTGCACGGTGGGGAATTCCCGCAAAAACCGGCGATAGTACGGTTCAACCGTTGCCACCTGCGTTTGCTGCAGCATGACTTCGCTGACCCAAATGCGGTACGGGTCGGTTTCGCCGCGCCAGGGCATACGGCGTTTGTTTTTTTGGAACCAGTTTAAAAGTTTGACTTGCAAGTTGTTATATGCCATAGTATTTCACGAATCACGAATCACGAATCACGAATCACGCATGGAGTATACTATGATTTCTTCACCGATGGAAGTTACGTGGTTATGGTTGATGGTGTTCAGTTTACTGGCGATGATTATCATACCGGTGTTGCCGGGGCAGTTCATTATTTGGCTGCTGGCGATGATTTACGGGTTTTTGATGGGTTGGGATTCGCTGGGGGGATGGGTGATTGCCGGTTTGACGCTGCTGATGCTGTTGGCGGCGGCGGTAGATGCCGTTGCCGGTTGGTGGGGGGCGAAGCGGTATGGTGCCGGCGGCACGGCAATTGCGGTCGGGTTGGCGGCGGGTTTTTTGGGATTGATTTTTTTGAATGCGCTCGGTGCGCTGGCGGGGGTATTGCTGGGTATTGTGGGCGTGGAGGTGCTGAAAAACGGCAAAGCATGGCGACAAGCCTTCCGTGCGGCGGGGGGATATTTGCTGGGGCTGCTGGTGTCGCTGGTGGTGCGGTTTTTCATTGCGGTGGTGATGGTGGGGATTTTTGCCCTGCGAGTGCTGTAAAAAGCCGGGCTCAATCAACCTTCCAGAATTGCCGTTCCGGTTCCCAGCGGTCTTTTACGGCTTGGGGCGGACGGACGACCAGCGCTTCACATTCGGCGGTTACCGTGCCGTCGGGCAGGCGGAGTTCCGCCGCAACTTTGGCTCTGTTCGTGCCTCGACGGAGCACCCAGCCCACCGCAGTGAGTTCCACACCGGTGGGGGTTAAATTGCGGTACTTGACCTCTAATTTTAATGTGACGAACAATTCCTCAAAATTACCGTCAACCATAATGGAACGCCCGGCGGTTTCGTCCAAAATCGCGGCGACAATGCCGCCGTGGGCAATGCCCGGATAGCCGTTAAACTGTTCGGGGATGGTAACTTTGCCCTGAATCTGCGCTTTTTCCGGGATGTTATACCAGCTCATTTTCAGGCTGAAATCATTTTCGCGCCCGCAGACAAAACACGTGCGGGAATTGGGTTGTTTTTGCATGTTTGCCTCGCTGGGGTGGGGGATGACTACCTCAATAATGGTAACTGTATATATTAAAAGGTACTCCAA
>CAYPNZ010000618.1:0-1659 GCA_964411845.1 uncultured Anaerolineaceae bacterium | reverse complement strand
CGGGAAATTCCGGAATGACATATCAAAAGTTGATTTTTCGAGTAATTGTCAAAAGTTTCATTTAGTTCATTTTTAGCACCGGCTGATTTTTGCAAACGGCTTACTGTTCCAAAAGCAATGCCGCCCGGGGACGATACATGCCCGTGGTATCCCAATCGACCACATGGGTAAGTTCCGCGCGGGCTGCGGTATCGCGGTGACGTGCCAGCAAAATGCGTCCCAGATGGAAACGGGCGGCAACATCATCCGGCGCAAGTGCCACGGCGCGGCGCGCGTCGGCTTCTGCCCCGCCGATGTCGCCCGTTTGAAATTTTGCCCAGCCGCGCAAATCGAGTGCGTGAGCATCGTCGGGCAGCATTTCTACCAGCCGTTCCGCCGCCGGAAGCCCCGCTTCCGCCACGCGGTAACCGTGCAACACGTAAAATTCTACCAGCAGCCGCTGATAATCGGCATTTTGGGGGTCAGCCTGTGTTGCCGATTGATACCATGCCGCCGCCGAGGGGTAATCACCCATTTGCGCCAGTGTTTTTGCCCCTTCAATTGCCGCGCCGATATTCTGCGGGTCGGCATCCAGCACCGCCGAAAATTCATCCAGTGCCGCCGCAAGTTGCCCTTGCCGGCGCAGGTACAAGCCGCGAAAATAGCGCACCAATTCCGGCGGCGCGCCGAGCGTTTCGGCGCGGGCAAACGATGCCATGGCGGGCAAGCCGAGCATCGCCTGCGCCCGCCCCAGAAACACCCACCATTCCGCATGGTTCGGGTCGGCTTTCAACGCCGCCGAGAGCGCCGCGTGTGCCAGTGCCCCTTCATCCAATTGGATGAAGGCAATCCCCGCCGTGCCCGTCAGCGCATCCGGCGATACGCCATCCAATGCTGCCAGCAAATAATCTCGCCGGGGGGATGGCGGCAATTTGTTCAGCATCGCCCGCCCCGCTGCCGGGTCATCCGCCAGCATCAGCCCGGCAAGATACCATGCCGCTACGGGATTGTTTTCCGCCGCCGAAAATGCCGTGCGTGCCTCGGGGTAATCTTGTGTTTGCAAAAAACTTCGCCCCAACAACACTTGCGCCGTTGTGCCACCGCCGAAAGCCATTGCCGCCCAGCAATCGTTTCGGGCGGAAACGGCATCTTTCAATTGCAGATAGGCTTCTGCCCGCCCCAACAGTGCGGGCGCCGATTGCGGGTCGGCTGCCAGCGCGGTGGAAAAGGCGCGGGCGGCTTCATCCCACCGATGCTGGCGCAGGTAAATATCGCCCATTTTTTGCGGGAAAATCGCCGTATCGGGCTGTGCCGTCATTTGCCGGCGCAAAATTTTCAGGGCGGCGGAAAACTCGCGCCGGGCGATATGCGCTTCTGCCACCGCCAGCGGGTCGGGGGCGGGGGTCGTCGGCGCGGCAGACGCGGCACAAGCGGTCAGAAAAATTGCCACCGGCAGTATCACCGCGCAGACTGTCCATCGGGTTGCGTTCATAGTCGGCATTATAGCACAATTCGGAGATATTGGGGATTGGAGATTGGTAATTCATATATTGCGTTTCGATTTTTTACCTGTGCAGCGATGCTGGTATAATGGTTCAAATTTCACGTTTCACGTTTTACGTTTTACGTTTTACGTTTTATCAAAAATCAATCGCCAATGAGCAGGAAACACCATGGATT
>CAYPNZ010000617.1:0-1669 GCA_964411845.1 uncultured Anaerolineaceae bacterium | reverse complement strand
AATGACATATCAAAAGTTGATTTTTCGAGTAATTGTCAAAAGTTTCAATAGGTTCCAAATTAGATGTTTGCAAAAACCACCCGGGGCGACTCATCCGAGCCGCCCCGTTTGATTCCCGCTAAATTTCCAGCACGGCACCGCGGTCGGCGCTGGTTGCCATTTTGGCATACCGTTTGAGCCACCCGGTCAGATGGCGCTCCGGTGCGCCCTGCCACGCCGATTTTCGCCGCGCGAGTTCGGCATCATCCACCAGTAATTCGATTTTCCCCGCCGGAATGTCAATATCAATTAAATCGCCGTCCTGCACCAAAGCGATGGTTCCCCCTTCCGCCGCTTCCGGGCTGACATGCCCGATGCACGCCCCGCGCGTGCCGCCGCTGAACCGCCCGTCGGTGATGAGCGCCACGCTGTCGCCCAGCCCCATCCCCATAATGTTGCTGGTCGGCGCGAGCATTTCCTGCATGCCGGGTCCCCCTTTCGGTCCCTCATAGCGAATGACGACCACATCCCCCGCTTTCACATCGCCGGAAAGAATGCCCGCGTTGGCTTCGTCATGGCTGTCGTACACTTTGGCGGGTCCGCGATGGCGCAGCATTTGCGGCAGCACGCCCGCCGTTTTCACCACCGAGCCGTGCGGCGCGAGATTGCCGAACAGAATGCTCAATCCGCCGGTTTGGCTATACGCATTTTCCAGCGGGCGGATGACTTCCGCGTCCTGCGTGTCGTGCCCGGCGATATTTTCGCCCAGCGTTTTGCCGGTGACGGTGGGACGGTCAAGATGGAGGGTATCCGGTTTTTTACTCAACTCGTGCAAAATTGCGCTGATACCGCCGGCGCGGTCAACATCTTCCAAATGGTACGGCGACGACGGGCTGACTTTGCACAAATTTGGCACGCGCCCGGAAAGTTCGTTCAGCCGTTGCAGCGGATATTCCACCCCCGCTTCCTGCGCAATGGCAAGCGTGTGCAGCACGGTGTTGGTACTGCCGCCCATTGCCATATCGAGCATCAGTGCGTTGTCAATGGCATCTTCATTCACAATATCCAGCGGTTTGATGTCTTTTTCAATCAGGGTGATGATTTGCCGCCCGGCGGCTTTTGCCAATGCTTCGCGGCGGGGGTCAACCGCCAAAATGGTGCCGTTGCCGGGCAGCGCCAACCCCAGCGCTTCGGTCAGGCAGTTCATACTGTTGGCGGTGAACATACCCGAGCACGAGCCGCAGGTGGGGCAGCCGTTCACTTCCAGCGCCATCAGTCGGTCATCATCAATGGCGCCGCGCTGATACGCGCCCACGCCCTCAAAAACGCTGATGAGGTCAACCACTTCCCCCGTTTCCAGCACACCGGCTTTCATGGGACCGCCGCTGACAAAAATGGTGGGAATGTTCAGCCGCATTGCCGCCATTAGCATGCCTGGCACAATTTTATCGCAATTGGGAATACAAATGAGTCCGTCAAATTGGTGCGCGGCGACCATCGTTTCTACCGAATCGGCGATGATTTCGCGGCTGGGGAGAGAATATTTCATCCCGAAATGCCCCATGGCGATGCCGTCATCCACGCCGATGGTGTTGAACATGAAGGGCACGCCCCCCGCTTCGCGCACGGCTTGGCGTACCACTTCGCCGAATTCGTTCAGATGGACGTGCCCGGGCACAATATCGAGGTA
>CAYPNZ010000616.1:0-1672 GCA_964411845.1 uncultured Anaerolineaceae bacterium | reverse complement strand
CGACTGTACCCCCCAAAAGGCAAGTGTGCATACCGCACCGGTGAGTGTGTCGGCAAAAATGGGCGTGCAGCGCAACAGTTATTTCACCCAGTTAGAGCGTACCACCAGCACCATTTCTTGGTGTGCGGGGTCATTGGTTAAAAGGTGAACGTCAAATTGATGTTGCCCACCCATTTCCGCGCCGTGCATCATATAACTCATCGTTAAAGTGGTTTCTTGTCCGGGCATAAGGGTCGTCGAACCGACGACTGCACGGGGCGGTCAACACCCTTCCACAAGTTTAACTTGTGGCTGCCCCAGAATTTTTAAGGGTTTATCGCCGACATTCTGCAAGTTGAATACAGTGCGTTTGGTTACCCCCAGTTTTATGTCGCCTTCATCAATTTGTTGCCGGTCAACCTTTAATGCGGGTGCACCGGTTACCTCGGGCGTGAAACCGGGGGGCAGGTTATTATTTCCGCCGAAGAGCAGCATCATCAACCCGCCGCCCGCCAATAAAATGGCGCCGGCAACCGCCGCCCATACCCACATCGGTGGAGTTTTGTGTTGAGACTTCTTTTTTCGTGCTGTTTTTTTACCCATATCCTCCGTCCTTTCTTCAAGATGGTTTAAAATTTACTGGGGGTAAACTTCCCGCTGTAACCGTTAATTTCTCGGCGCAGGCACAGCGGATTCCGGTGCGCCATTCAAATTTAACGCGGGCGCGGCGTTATCTTCTTTGCCGCAAGCAGACGCTGTTTCATTACAAGTGTCAATGGTATCATTCACGGGGGGCGTATCGGTGCCGGGTCCGAACGGGCTATAAGTTGCGTCAATATAATTGCGGATAGTGGCGGCATCTTTCCCTTCGCGCATCAATCGCATCACGTCTTGGGTGATGTCCACGCAAATGGTACAGCCGTTCGCGTGGTTATCGAATGTAATTGACCCATCGGCAGCGATGCTGTCAATATAGCAATCGCGGTTGCTTTGATGTCCTATGTTGCTGCAACCGCAATAGCAGGGATATTGTTCCAGCACTTCCGGATTGGCGGCGGCGAAACGATACGCTTCTTGCACGGTTTGCGAGGCTGATTTCACGGCATCGGGCAAAATGTCTTTTGCCGCCAACGTGAGTGTAACCGGAGAGCCCCCGCCACAGGCGCTGAGCGTGGCAGTCAATAAAAGAAAAATGATGATAACAAGTGCTGTTGACCGAATCTTCATTTACCCGTCCTCCTTGGAGCGTTTGTGATGATTGGCACGATACCCAATCGTTTACAGTTTATATGAAATACTTTTGTGTCAACAGCGCCGATTGGCGCAGCGACATCCCCGCCAAATTGCCCGGTTGCACCCGCGCCAACCGGCGCTGTTTTATGCCAAGCAGGTTTGCTATACTGGCAGGAACCCGCGCCGTGCAAGTAGCCGGCGGTGTGTTTGTTTTGATGAATACAAATTCCCCCGAAAATCACTGAGGAGTTGACACAATGACACAATCTCCCGCTCCGAAAAATACATCAGTCAAAACTTGGGTATTGATAATATCGGGTTTTGCCATAACTTTGTTGCTCGGTTTGGCGATAGGGCTGCGTTTGCGCCCCAACGCCACTTCCGTTCAGGTAGAGGAAACGCCAACTGTGGTTGCCCAAACCATCATTAACGATGCTTCGCCCGCCACCGGCGCAGAAAG
>CAYPNZ010000615.1:0-1673 GCA_964411845.1 uncultured Anaerolineaceae bacterium | reverse complement strand
CTTTAAACCTTGGACTTTGGACTAAAAAATGAACCCATTTACAATTTTTACCGGCAAAATCGTATCCATCCCCACCGAAAATATTGACACCGACCAAATTATCCCGGCGCAGTTTTTAAAAGTTACCGACAAAAACGGCTTGGGGAAAAATCTGTTTTTCAACTGGCGTTACCTGCCCGACGGCTCGCCCAACCCCGATTTTGTGCTGAACCAAGCCCAATCGCAGGGGGCGCAAATTTTGGTGGCGGGCGACAATTTCGGCTGCGGCTCCAGCCGCGAGCATGCCCCGTGGGCGCTGGCGGCATACGGCTTTCGAGTGCTCATCAGCACCGGTTTCGCCGATATTTTCCGCAACAACGCCCTGAAAAACGGACTGCTGCCCGTGATTGTGGATAAAGAAACGCACCGGCAATTGCAATCGCTGGCGGAAGAAGACCCGGAAACGCGCATCACCGTCAACCTGCCCGACCAAACCATCACCCTGCCCGACGGGCGCACGGTCACTTTCCCCATTGATGCTTTCAGCAAGCATTGTTTGGTCAACGGTATTGACCAACTCGGCTACCTGCGCGAACACCTTTCGGCAATCGAATCTTATGAAAAAACCCACTCGCAACGGGTGAAAACAGTCATTTAAATAGCGAATAGCGAATGACGAATAACGAATAGCGAATGACGAATGACGAATTCTTCTACTCGTAACTCGCTACTCGTAACTCGCTACTCGCTACACGCTACTAAAAAGAGGTTATTATGACGAGAAAAATTCTGCTTTACGATACCACTCTCCGAGACGGCACACAGCGCGAAGGTATTTCATATTCCAGCGATGACAAAGTGAAGATTGCCCGCAAACTCGATGAACTGGGCGTGCACTACATTGAAGGCGGCTGGCCCGGCTCGAACCCCAAAGATGCGGAATTTTTCGAGCGGGCAAAATCGCTGAATCTGAAACACGCCAAAATTGCCGCCTTCGGCAGTACCCGCTACAAAAATACCACCTGCGATGACGACGCCAACATTCAAGCGCTGGTGGCAGCGGAAACCCCGGTGGTGACGCTGGTGGGCAAAACGTGGGATTTGCACGTGCACAAAGTGCTCGAAGCCGACCCGGAAGAAAACTTGGCGATGATTCAGGAAAGTGTGGCGTATTTCAAACGGTTGGGCAAAGAAGTCATTTACGATGCCGAACACTTTTTCGACGGCTATAAAGCCAATCCCGAATATGCGCTGATGACCCTGCAAGTGGCAGCCGAAGCGGGCGCGGATTCCATCTGCCTGTGCGATACCAACGGCGGCACTATGCCGTGGGAAATTGAAGCAATCATCAAAGCCGTGCGCCAGCGCATCAACACCCCGTTGGCAATTCACACCCACGATGACGGCGGCTGCGCGGTGGCAAATTCGCTGGTGGCGGTGGAAGCGGGTTGCGTGCAGGTGCAGGGAACCGTCAACGGGTATGGCGAGCGGGTGGCAAATGCCAATCTCATCACCATCATCCCCGATTTGCAATTGAAAATGGGTTATGAGGTTATCGCCCCGGAACAGTTGAAAAACCTCACCGCCGTATCGCATTATGTTGCCGAGTTGGCAAATTTACCCCTCGATGACCATCAGCCCTTTGTGGGACGCAGTGCGTTTGCCCACAAAGGGGGTATCCATGTGGCGGCGGT
>CAYPNZ010000614.1:0-1691 GCA_964411845.1 uncultured Anaerolineaceae bacterium | reverse complement strand
GGTTGGAAATCCATATCCCCTGTTTGTTGTCGCGCCCGGAACGGTACACAATTTTCCGGTTGTCGGGCGACCAACTCGGCTGTTCCCCCAGAATTTCCACGTTAAATTGTTGATTGTCATCCGTGCCCAAAAAATAGATGCGCCGGTCGGGGCTGCCGTGCGTCGCGTCGAAAGCAATCATATCGCCATTGGCAGACCAATCCGCATACCGCCCGCTCCCTTCGCGGGTAAACTGCCCAATCTCCACTTGGGTAATGTCGTTGGGAAAATTGGCGACCTTTACCCATAAAATGCCGTCGGTGATGCCGGATATACTGTATTCCACCCCATCGCGGATTTGGCGGTCAACCCCTTCTTCGCCGTAAAATGCCAGCGTTGTGCCATTGGGCGACCACGACGGACCGGCGGCGCGTTCCAGTAAAAATTTTTCGCCGCTGCCGTTGGTGTTGGCAATGTACAAATTGTGTTTGCCGCCATCCCAACGCGCGAAAGCCAGTTTGTAAATGCCGCCGGATTTTTTCGGGGCGGGGGTAGGTGTCGGGGCGGTGGCGGTTGTTTCGGGCGGGGTGGGCGTAAAATCGTTCAGAATGGTATCCCATACGAGTTTCACTTCGGGGTCGGTTATTTTCTCATCGGCATTGAACATATTGCTTTCGGCAAAATGAAGTTCATAATACCCCACGCTGCCACGCAAATAGATAATCAATCCGCCCTGATAATCGGTGTTGTCGGCGGCGGCGGTAAATTTCAGTGCGGCAGCCGCGTTATCCGTATCAGTGATGGAATCGGTGAAGGTTACGTCCGCCCAATCTTCAAAAAAGGCGTTCAGGAATGTCTTGCCGTTGTCAACCAAATCGTCAACGGTGCTGGTGTCGTCATCCACCGCGGCGATGACCACGGCTGCCGTGCCGTCGGCATTGTACAGCGCCAATGTGCCGTCATCGGCTTGCAATTCCCACGAATCGGGCACGGAAACGCTGAAATAGCCGGCGGCATCGGTATATGGTGAAAAGGTGATATTTGGCGTATTTTCAGCGGGGGCAGCGGTGGGCGATGCAGCGGGGGCGGTGGTGGCAGTCGGTTGTGCGGCGGCGGCTGTTTGCGCCACTGCCGCGGCGACGGTGGCATCCACATTCGGGGTGTCTGTCGGCGTGACGGGGGTGGGCGACGCGGCGAGGGCGGCGGTGGGCGATGCGGCGGGAGCGGTGGCGGCAGTCGGTTGTGCGGCGGCGGCTGTTTGCGCCACTGCCGCGGCGACGGTGGCATCCACATCGGCGGTCGGCGCACTGCTGATGGCGCACGCCAGCGTCAAACTGATGGCAAAGAGTGAGAGAAATGCGGCACGGATTTTCATTTTTTCCTCCATTGTGAGTTGAGACGGTTAGGATTCAGTTTCCCCGCGCAAACTGCGGTAAAGATGTTCCACATCTTGCGTGCGGACAAAAGCGGTAATGTGGTCGAGGGGTTGGAAGACCATATCGCCGTGCGGGATGAGCATGCGTCCGTTGCGGCGCACCGATACCAGCAAACAGGCATCGGGTAATTCTTTCGATAATTCGGTCAGCGATTTGCCGACCGCCGCATCGTGTTTTTGCAGCGTGATGTCTACAAATTCCGTGCCGTCAATATTGCGCAATTTTATGCGCCGGGCACGATGCTGTAACTCTGCCCGCCGCGACAGCGCCAAATTG
>CAYPNZ010000613.1:0-1710 GCA_964411845.1 uncultured Anaerolineaceae bacterium | reverse complement strand
AATCTTGCCCGTATTTTCGACCCGTTTTTTACCACCAAAGAACCGAATGCCAACAGCGGGTTGGGGTTGGCAATGGTTTTCGGGTTGATGAAACAATTGGACGGATTTGTGCAAGCCTTCAGCCGCCTGGGCGAAGGCACAACCATCAACCTGTATTTTCCCGCCATATCAGACAGTGCCACCGAGCGCACCGACACCCCGCATCCCCCCAAACCATTAGCCGGCGGTTCCGAACGAATCTTGCTATTGGAAGTTGACGAATTGACCCGGCGGGTGGTCAAACGTATTTTGGAAAATGTGGGCTATATGGTTTTTACGGCGGTTGACGGCAAAAACGCGCTGCAACTGCTGAAAGCCGCCCGACCGCCGCTGGATGTGGTGGTCAGTTCAACCAATCTGCCCGATATGACCGGAAAAGTCTTTTTTTCCGCGGTGATGGCGCTGGGGCTTTCCGCCATTCCGATGTTTATTTTTACCACGGTAGATGTGAACGAAACTCCCGCCGACCACCTTTCCGCAGAGTTGGCAGGACGGTATCCCGTGCTGAAAAAACCGTATTCGCCGGTGATGCTCACCGAAATGCTGCGCAAAGTGCTGGAATTACGATAGCACCCGCGCGCCCGTCAAATCCGGGCGGACAATCTGCGCCGAACTTGCCAAACCCGCTTGCAAAAATGCCGATTGCATCGCTTGCGCCACCTGCTCGCCTGCCGCCTCCGAATCGCACACGGCGAACACGGTCGGTCCCGCCCCGCTGATGGAACAACCGAACGCGCCCGCATCCAGCGCTGCCGCTTTCACCGCGGCAAAACCGGGAATCAACCCCGCGCGCGCCGGTTCGATGATGGCATCCACCACCGCCCGCCCGAATGCCGCCACATCGTCCGCAAAGCAGGCGGCAACCATCGCCGCCAAATTGCCACTGTTTGCCACAACTTTTTCCAGCGGAATTTTTTGGGGGATGACCGCGCGGGCGCGGGCGGTGGGCACTTCGTGTTTGGGGGTAACCAGCGCCATCACCAAATTGTTCGGCACCGGCAGCGACTGCATTCGCAGCGGATGATAGCCGGCAATGAGCACCATCCCCCCCAACAGCGACGGCGCGACATTATCGGCGTGATAGCCGCTGACTGCCGCTTCTGCCGCCAAACCGGCGGGCATCAGTGCCGATTTATCGTTGAACCCGTGCAGCGCGGCAACCGCCCACGCGGCGGCGGCAGCACTGGCGGCACTGCTGCCCAACCCGCTGCCGAGCGGCATATTTTTGTGCAGTTTCAGTGCCACCCCGCCCGTCGCCCCGATGATTTTCAGCGTTTCGCGCGCGGCGACACCGGCGGTATTTTTGGCGGCATCGCGCGACAATCGCCCGTCGTCGCCGGTAATTTCTTCAATGATAACATCCGACCGGTCAATCGACCGCGCTTCCACCACATCGCCCCGCCCGTCGACCGCCAATCCCAGCACGTCAAACCCGGGACCGAGGTTCGCCACGGTGGCGGGGGCAAAAACACGCACCCATGCCATCAGCGCAGCCCGTCCAACATTCCCTGTGCCAGCATCAACTCGGCGTTCAGCACCGATGCCCCCGCCGCGCCGCGCACGGTATTGTGCGACAGCAGCACAAATTTATAATCGAGCACATCACATTTGCGCAGCCGCCCCACCGTTACCGCCATACCGTTGCCCGCGTCCCGGTCGAGGCGAGTTTGC
>CAYPNZ010000612.1:0-1716 GCA_964411845.1 uncultured Anaerolineaceae bacterium | reverse complement strand
GTCCAAAGTCCAAGGTTTAAGGTTTCAAGTTACGTTTCACGCCTCACGTTTCACGCCTCACGCATTACGTTTTACGCAATACGCAATACGCATCACGTTTCACGCATCACGCTTCACCGCATCCCATACCGCCGCGGCGAGCACTTCTGCCGCCACCGCGCCGAGCACGCTCACATCGGCGGGTACACCCGCTTTCCCCGTGCCCAGTGCGAACACGGTATCGCCGTCGAGCATGGTGTGAATGGGGCGGATGGTGCGTGCCAGCCCGTCGTGTGCCATTTGCGCCATTTTGGCGGCGGCGGTTTTGGTCAACACGGCATCGGTGGCAACCACGGCGAGGGTTGTGTTTTGCCCGAAAGCAAGCATCGTGCCGCTCAAATCGCCGTGCAGATGTGCCGTTGTGTCGGCAAAACCGGGCGAACCGTCCGGCTTGCGTGCCCCGGCGATAATGTTGCCGGCGGCATCCACCACATCGCCAAAAGCATTCAGCGCCACCAGCGCGCCCACGGTGATGCCGCCGTGAATGGTGCGCGCCGCGCTGCCGATGCCCGTTTGGGTGGCAAAAGCGGGTCCGAACAATTTGCCGACCGTTGCCCCCGTGCCCGCGCCGACACTGCCGCGCTGAACCGGTGCGGCAGAAGCGGCATCGCAAGCGGCGTATCCGTCGGCGGCGGTGGGGCGCACGTCCGCCCGCCCGACCGTCAAATCGAACAGCACTGCGGCGGGGACAATCGGCACGGTTGCCACCCCCACATCAAACCCGATGCCGCGTTCTTCCAGCCAACGCATCACGCCATCGGCGGCGGCAAGCCCGAACGCACTGCCGCCGGTCAGCAGCACGGCATGGACTGCCTGCACTGTGTTTACCGGATTCAGCAGGTCTGTTTCGCGGGTTCCCGGCGCAGAGCCGCGCACATCCACGCCCGCTGCCGCGCCATCGGGGCAAAGGATGACCGTGCAGCCGGTGGCGGCTTCGGCGTGGGTGGTGTGTCCCACGGAAATACCTTTCACCGCGGTTATGGTTTCGGATTGGTTTGGGGTTTTCGATTGCATATTTCACCTGATGATAAAGTTTTCGGTGGTTATTTCCACAGTATGGGCAGATAGATATGATTTGTTTTTCCCAGCACGGCAAAATCGGTAAAATGGGTGGTTTGCACTTGGATGAAATTTGCGCCCCGTTGAATGACGTTCAAACCGTCGGTAATCCATTGGGTGGCGTTGAGCCAGTACAGGTTGATGGTGTTGCTCAGCAAGATGTTTTTGGTTGGATATTGTACGGTAATGGTTATGGGCGGACTGCTGAATATCGGACTGTAAAATAGCCCGTTGTCGGCGCGTTGTGCATCCAGCGAAAAGAAGCGGTCAATGCCGACCAAT
Organism: uncultured Anaerolineaceae bacterium; assembly: GCA_964411845.1. Lineage (GTDB taxonomy): Bacteria > Chloroflexota > Anaerolineae > 4572-78 > 4572-78 > JANTHQ01. Next base: position 336 of record CAYPNZ010000612.1, on the reverse strand, counting down.
TCGCCGGTGGGCATATCGGAGCGATGGCTATACCATATATAACTGTCGGTAATGACGGAACCGGGGGCAATTTGCACCATCACACTGAGGTCATCATCGTTGGAATAGAGTGTGCCGCCACCGGCAGCGGTAACCAACACGGCAGTGGGTTGCGGGGTGGGGGTGGCTGGCGGCATACTGGCATGGTCGCCGTAAAAATCGATGCGATACCATACCGCATCAGTTCCGCCGGATTGTGCAATGCCGCTGATGGTTGAAAGTCCGATAAACAGGGCTATGATGATAGCGCTACCGATAATGAGTTGCGTGAGTTCTTTTGATTCCATCATTCCTCCC
>CAYPNZ010000611.1:0-1716 GCA_964411845.1 uncultured Anaerolineaceae bacterium | reverse complement strand
AGTCTGTCATTCCGGAATTTCCCGCAGGGAAATATCCGGAATCCATAAGAAAGATATGGATTCCCGCTTTCGCACCCGCAGGGCACAGGCGGGAATGACATAGGCAAGAAACACGCCTGTGCCGGTCAAGAAATTACTTTCCAAAGTTACTTTTGCAAGAGGTCTAATGTAAAACGATGCCTTGGCAACCTTTAATTTTATCGCTGCAAGTTGCCGGTGCTGCAACTGCCATCGCGGTGATGGCGGGGCTGGTGCTGGCGCTGTGGCTGGCAAAAAAAGATTTTCGCGGAAAAAGCGCGGTGGAAACCGTATTAAGCCTGCCGCTTATTTTGCCGCCCACCGTGTTGGGCTATTACCTGCTGTTCATTTTGGGGCGCAGTGGTCCGCTGTATCCGCTCGGTATTCGGCTGGTTTTTACATGGGGAGCGGCGGTGGTGGCATCAACGGTGGTTTCGCTGCCGTTGATGGTGCAGTCAAGCCGGGCTGCCATTGCCGCGGTTGACCCGCGGTTGGAAAAAGCCGCCGCATCGCTGGGTGCGCCGTGGTGGCGAGTGCTGCTGGATATAACGCTGCCACTCTCTCGGCGGGGAATTTTGGCGGGCGCGGTGCTGACCTTCGCGCGCAGTTTGGGTGAGTTTGGCGCAACCCTGATGGTAGCGGGCAATATTCCCGGGCGCACGCAAACGCTGCCGCTGGCAATTTACGATTTGGTGCAGGCAAATAAAATCGCCGAAGCCAACAGCGCGGTACTGTTGATGACCGCCGTGGCGTTTGGCTTGCTGCTGCTGGTTCGGCATTTGGAAAAACGCGCCGACGCGAAACAGGATACCCATGCTTAAGGTGGCAATCGAAAAAACACTGCCCGATTTTTCGCTGCGGGTGGCGTTTGAAACCGAAAATGAAATTCTGGTGCTGTTTGGACCTTCCGGCGCGGGCAAAACGCTCACACTGGGCAGTATTGCCGGATTCGTCAAGCCCGATGCCGGATTCATCAAACTGGATGACCGCGTTTTTTTCGAAAGCCCGTCCACATTTGTACCGATGCACCGCCGCCGCATCGGGGTGGTTTTTCAGGGATATGCCCTTTTTCCGCATATGACCGTGGCGCAAAACGTGGCATACGGTTTGCGCTATATGCAGGGACGCGGGGCACGGGTGCAGGATATGCTGGCGCGGCTGCATTTGGAAGCCTTGGCGCATCGTTACCCGCACCAACTTTCGGGGGGACAACAGCAGCGGGTGGCGTTGGGGCGCGCGTTAATTGTTAAGCCGTCGCTGTTGTTGCTGGATGAGCCGTTTTCGGCATTGGATAAAGCCGTGCGCGAAGAGTTGCAAACGGAAATTGTGCGTTTGCAGCGTGAATTGCAATTAACGGTGGTGGTCATCACCCACGATTTGGATGATGCGTTTGCGTTGGGCGATAAACTGGCGGTGTTGCGCGACGGGCGCGTGTGTCAATTTGGCGGGGTGAATGATGTGTTCAACCAGCCGGCAAGCGCGGCAGTGGCAAAAATCATGGGCGCGACGAATCTTTTTCGGGGGACGGTAACGGAAAAACTGGCTGACGGCGTGATGCTGGCGTGGGGTGATATTCCGGTGCGCGCCGCACCCGCAGAGGTAGCGGCAGGAGAAACGGTGTCGTTTTTCATTCGCCCGGAAGATGTGAAGGTGATTCATCCCGATAAACCGCTGAAATATCTTGCCGGCGATAATTTG
>CAYPNZ010000610.1:0-1718 GCA_964411845.1 uncultured Anaerolineaceae bacterium | reverse complement strand
CGCCTGTGCCCTGCGGGTACTGTGGTGAAAAAGCAACCTTTTTTCAGACGAGTCATAATCTATGGCAAATAAATCGGCACTTTCTAAAAAAATCAAACGGACGTTAAAAGAAAACTGGTTTTTACTCCTCTTTCTGGCGATAATAATCGGTGCGTTTGCTTTCTTTCGCACCACACCGACCGCCGTGGCTTCAACCACCGAACTGACCGCCACCCTCACCGACGGCAAACCCACCGTCATCGAGTTTTACTCAAACTTTTGAAGCGCGTGCGTCATCGCAAAACCCATCGTGGATGGGTTGGAACGAGATTTAACCGGCAAAGCCGAGGTTTTGCGGCTGGATGTGCTTTCCCCCGTTGGGCGCGAAGCCGCCGTCTATTTTGGCGTGCGCGGTACCCCCACCCTGATAGTGGTGGATGGTCGTGGCGTGCCGGTACTCACACAGGTCGGTATCATTCGCCCGGCTGCCATCAAAAAAAACATAAATGCGCTGCTGTCGCAGTAGCGGCTATCGTTGAGGTTCAATGAAGACAACAACAACCACCATCGAGCAGTTTGAAAAAGAAAGTGCCCGCTATTACAACCGCAATTTTATAGCCGGGCTGGTGCATGGCATCTTTTTTCAAATGGCGTCGGCATTTGGCAATATTAACACCGTCTTACCGGCATTTGTCACGCTGCTCACCCCGTCGAGCATTGCGGTGGGGTTGATGGCAACCGTCCAAAGCGTGGGCACCATCATCCCCCAAATTTTTACCGCCTACCTGTTGGAAGACCGTCCCCGCAAAAAACCGTATCTGCTGGGCGCAATTACCATTCGCTGGGTATCGTGGGGGGTGCTGGCGTGGCTGACATACCGTTACGGGGCAACCAACCCGATGCTGGTGCTGGCGGTGCTCATTTCGCTGTTTGGGCTGTTTTCACTGGCGGGGGGTGTGGGTACGGTGGTGTATGCCGATATTTTCGCGCGGGCTATTCCCGCCAATCGCCGCGGGCGTTTTACCGGTGCGCGGCAAATCGGCGGTTTTGCGCTGGCAATTCTTGCCGGGGGCATTGTGAAATTCATTTTGGGGAATGAAAATGCCTACCCGTTCCCCGTAAATTACACCATCATTTTTTCGCTCAGCGCCATTACCCTGGCGATAGCCTTTACCGGTTTTGCGCTCATTCGCGAGCCGGTTTATCCCGTAAAACGGAACAACCCTTCGCTGAAATCACTGTGGCGGCAATCGAAATCTTTGGTTACGGGCAGCCGAAACTTTCAGGTTTTGCTGGTATCGCAGTTTATTATGAATTTGGCGGTGGGGATGGCGCCGTTTTTTGTGGTACACGCCCGCCGAGCCTTTGTCAGCAATGCCGGTATTGTGGGGATTTTCCTGTCGGCGCAAATGGCGGGCGCGGCATTATCAAATATTTTGTGGGGATGGATGGCAGACCGTTTCGGCAACAAATCGGTCATCGTCGGGTCGCTGCTCAGCGGGGCGATTGCCACGGCGTTGGCGCTGGTTTTGCCGCAATTACTGCCGTTGGCATACAGCGCGGTTTTTGTGCTGGTCGGGGCGATGCTCAGCGGCATGCGTATCGGGTACAGTAATTTTATTCTGGAAATGGCGCCGACACCCATTCGGGCAAACTGCGTGGCGCTGAAAAATACACTGCTGGCGCCGGCGGCACTCTTTCCGCTGGTGGTCGGGTCGTTGATAACCGTGCTGTCGTTT
>CAYPNZ010000609.1:0-1718 GCA_964411845.1 uncultured Anaerolineaceae bacterium | reverse complement strand
GTTGCAAGGTTGCAGGGTTGCAAAATTTACGCAATACGTTTTACGCAATACACATTTCACGCCTCACGTCTCACATTATTCATTATTCATTGTTCACTATTCATTATTTAAAAACCGTGTGCCGGTGCCGGTTGCCAGCCCATCCAAATTGGTGATGCGCACGGTGGGTACGCCGTCTGCCACGGCTTTCAGCGCCGAGTTGACTTTCGGCACCATGCCGCCGCCAATGATACCGTCGGCAATCAGCGGCACCACCTCGGTGGGGGTAAGGGTGGGAATGACCGCGCCGTCGTGCATCACGCCGGGTACGTTGGTCACAAAAACCAGTTCGTCGGCACGCAGGGCAATTGCCAGCGCCACCGCCACATGGTCGGCATTAACGTTGAAAATCAGTCCGCCCGCGCCATAACAAATCGGCGACAGTACCGGCACGATGCCATCTTCCAGCAGCCGTTTGAACACTTCGGTGCGAACTTCGGTCACTTCGCCGACTTGCCCCAAATCGCCGCCGGGATGCTGCAATTTTTTGGCGCGAATGCTGGCGCGGTCAACGCCGGACATGCCGAACGCATCCACTCCGGCATTTGCCAGTGCTGCCGCCAGCCGTTTGTTCACCCGACCCGCCAACACCATTTTCACCAGCGAGAGCGATTCGGCATCGGTAATGCGCAGTCCGTCAATATACTGCGGTTCCACCCCGAGCCGTTCCTGCAATTCGCGGATTTCTTTGCCGCCGCCGTGTACCAGCACCGGCGGTTCGGCAAGCGTTTTTACCGCCGCCCCCAGTTTTTCCACAAAAGCGGGGTCGTCCAATTCATTCCCGCCGATTTTTAATATCAGCATTATAGCAGTCCTTCCGTTTCATTCAAGCCGAACATCACGTTAAAGTTTTGCAGCGCCTGTCCTGCCGCGCCTTTGCCCAAATTGTCGATGGATGCGCAGAGAATCAGTTGGCGCGGCGAAACCGTCGTTACCGAAATTGCCGCGCTGTCGGTGTGACGGGTGTGGGCAAAAGTTGCCAATTCGCCGGGGGGCAGCACCCGCACCAGTTTTTCGGCAGCGTATGCCTGCTCGAAGAGAGATTGGGCGGCGGCGGGGGTTATATCGCGGTTGAGCGAAACGTAAACGGTGGATAGCATACCCTGACTGATGGGAACCAGATGGGGCGAGAAAATCACCGGTGCGGAAACCGTGCCCCAGCGGCGCACCGCCTGTTCCATTTCCGCCAAATGGCGATGCTGCCGCCCGATGCCGTATGGCGATAAATTTTCGTTCACTTCCACAAAATGGGTTTTCAGGCTGAGTTTTCGCCCGGCGCCGCTGACGCCGCTTTTGCTGTCGGCGATGATGGGCGCATTTTCCGCCGGCAAGCCGGCTTGCAGCAACGGGTATAACGCCAAAATAACACTGGTCGGGTAGCAACCGGGGTTTGCCAGCAGGTCGGCGCGGACAATTTCGGCGCGGTTAATTTCGGGGATGCCATACACGGCTTCGGCGAGTAGCTGCGGCGCGGTGTGTTCCACGCCATACCAGCGGGTATATTCGGCGGCATCGTCCAACCGAAAATCGGCGGAAAGGTCTATCACGCGCACGCCGGCATTTCTGGCGCGGATGACGGTCGGCATGCTGGCAGCATGCGGCAAACAGCAAAATACCGCATCCACTGCATCGAGCGGCGCATCGGTGCCGGGAATCAACGGTACATCCCACCCTACCGG
>CAYPNZ010000608.1:0-1724 GCA_964411845.1 uncultured Anaerolineaceae bacterium | reverse complement strand
TCCGGGCGGGGAGACAAAGATTTGGATACGGTGATGGGGATAATGAATAGTGAAAAATGAATAATGAATAATGAAAACGTGATGCGTGATGCGTGAAACGTGACCACTGATTGCTGACCGCTGACGGCTAATGGCTTGCAACCTCGAACTTTGAACCTTGAACTTGAAACTTTGGACTTGAAACATTAGACTCTAGACTTAACCCCCGGAGGTCATCATGACCCTCAAAACCATCGAATCAACGTTTACCCGCCGACCCGCGTTTATGCCCTACATTCCGCTGGGATACCCCACCCCCGCCGCGTCGCTGGACGCGGTGCGGGCGGTGGTCGCCGCCGGCGCGGATATGGTCGAACTCGGCGTGCCCTTTTCCGACCCGCTTGCCGATGGTCCCACCATCCAAGCCGCCACCCAGCGCGCGCTGGAAAACGGCGTCACCGTGGAAACCTGTCTGCAAATGGCGGCGCAACTCCGCGCCGAGGGCATCACCGTCCCATTTTTGCTGATGGGCTATCTCAATCCCTTTTTGGCATACGGGCTGGAAAACCTGACTGCCGCCGCGGCGCGCGCCGAAATTGACGGTTTCATCATCCCCGACCTGCCCCCGGAAGAGGCGGACGAGTTGGATGCACTCTGCCGCCGCGAAAATCTGGCGCCGGTCTATTTTCTCGCGCCCACCAGCACCCCGGAACGCATTCCGCTGGTGGCGCAGAAAGCGCGCGGCTTCATCTATCTTGTTTCGCTCACGGGTGTGACCGGCGCGCGCAACCAACTTTCCGACACCCTGCCGCAATTTGTGGCGCGGGTGCGCGCCGCCACCGACATCCCACTGGCGGTCGGTTTCGGCATTGGGGATGGCGCACAGGCGCGGCAAGTGGCACAATTTGCCGATGGCGTCATCGTCGGCAGTGCGCTGGTCAAACGGATGGCGGAATCCACGGCGGCGGTGCGCGCGCTGGCGGAGGAAATCGCCGCGGCGGTGCATTCGCTGTAACCTTTTGCCGAAAACTGCATCTAAAAAGGTAATGGCGTTCCACCGAACGAACACAATCAACACGAGGTGAAAAATGGCAAAAACACGTCGGGCGGCAAAACACCCCGCTCCAAAATCGACCCAAAACTTGCTGTGGATAGCATTGGCAGCCGTTACCGTTTTGTTGATTGCCGGATTTGCGCTCATCCGTTTGAGCGTACAGCCTGCCCCGGCGACGACGGCACTTCCGACGGAAATCAGTGTACAAGAAGCGTACAAATTGTACCAAGACGGTACATTTGTGCTCGATGTCCGCACGCCGGAGGAATGGGACGATTTTCACGCGCCGAACACCACCCTCATCCCGTTGGATGAACTGCCGAATCGGGTAAACGAACTGCCGAAAGACCAACCGATTGTGGTTATCTGCCGGTCGGGGAATCGCAGTGCCGTGGGGCGCGATATTCTGCGGCAAGCCGGATTCGCAAATGTCACCAGCGTTAACGGCGGTTTGAAAGCGTGGCGCGCGGCGGGCTATCCGGTGGAATAACCCGCGCGCAATTGACAAAACATTCAAATCCGATTAAAACGTGATGGAGAAGTTTTTTCCCGTCACGTTTTTTTGTGAAGCGTGAAACGTATTGCGTATTGCGTAAAACGTATTGCGTGAAACGTGAGTTTTGCAACTTTGCGACTCTGCAACCTTGCAACCCTGCAACCCTGCAACCTTGCAACCTTTCACCAAAAACAG
>CAYPNZ010000607.1:0-1728 GCA_964411845.1 uncultured Anaerolineaceae bacterium | reverse complement strand
CGATAGCGAATGAGCGCCCACGACAGCAGATGAATGCCGGTATACAGCAGCATAAATCCGTACAGCCAATCGTGCCGATACCGGTCGGGGCGGCGCAGGCTGATAACCAATCCCGCAACCATAAACGGCAGCATCACCCCAAACGATAGCACCCGCGCCACATTGCTGAGTAACCCCGATTTTGGCGACGGCAGAAATTCAAAATAATCTTTGATGCGGCTCAGCGACAAAATAATATAGCGCACGGGATCGTTTTTGATGATAACCAGCGCCCGCCCCAGCAGCGCCGAATCGAGTGCGGCTTCGTCCAACCGGCGCAATTCTTTCGGCACCAATTGCTGATATGTTCCCGCGGGCAGGATGGAAATGAAATTGTAGCCGTGAATGGGATGGTTTCCCCAATAAAATGCAAAACCGGCATTGGTATTCAGCAAAACGAACCGGTGGAACGCGCGATAGTTGCGCACCGTCCACGGGGCAATCATTGCCACCACAATGATGCCCGCCACCACCAGCCCGCCGAATGCCCGCCACACGTCGCCAAAGGCTCGCTCGCGGCGGTAGTATCGCCACAGCAGCCATAGCGACAGAAAGGGGATAACCAGCAGAAAGAGTTGACGCAGCAGCACGGCGATGCCCAGTGCAATACCCAGTTGCGCCCACAAAAATCGGGCGCGCGTGCCTGCCGCCAGTCGCTCGGCAATATCGAAACTCCACAAAATGGCGGTAATGTAAAACATTTCGGTCATCAATGTGGCGGCATAATAGACAAAATACAGGTATCCGGCGCTGATAGCCGCGGCAACCACGCCGGTTCGTTCCCCGAAATGGCGATTTCCCAGCCGAAAAGTGAGCCACGGCATCAACATCCCCACGGCAACCGCTTGAATGATGCGCGCCGCCAGCGGGTGGTAGCCGAAGATTTTATACACGCCTGCCAGATACAGGGTGTACAGATATGACCAATGGGCGGTCGGCGCGCCCGCCGGCGTCAGGGGCCACCAGTCTTTCGCCACGGTGAAACCGTGTCCGCCCAACACCCGCTGCGCCAGCATATCATACGACAGTTGGTCGAAAGTGCCGGGCAAATCCATCACTCGGTCACCCAAATAGACCGCCACCGCCACCCGCGCCAACACCGATGCGGCAATAATTGCCGCCAGCCATATTTTCGCCGAAGACGTTTTCTCGGTTTTCACCTCAATTTTCAAAACGATAAACCTCGTCCCATTGGGTGTAGATGGTGCGCCAGTTGTATTTTTGCACCACTGTGCGCCGACCGTTTTCCGCCAGCGACCGCCGCAATGCCGGCGATTGCAGCACGCGAATGACCGCCTCGGCAAAATCGGCGGCAGTATCGGCAATGAGTATATCCACCCCGTTTTGCACTGCGATACCTTCCGCGCCGATGGTGGTTGAAATAATGGGCAACCCCCAACACCACGCATCAATAATTTTCACCCGCATGCCGCCGCCGGCGTGCAGCGGCACCACAAACGCCTGCGTTTCCGCCAGCAACGGCGATAAATCTTCCACATAGCCCGTTACCTGCACCCCGCTCCCCGCCAGTTCAGCCGGGGGATTTTTACCGATGACCGTCAGCACGGCATCGGGCACACGGGCACGAATTTTGGGAAACACGTTTTGAGCAAACCAAACAATAACTTGCGCGTTGGGCAGCCAGTGCAAACCACCCAAAAACGTTACCCGTTTGACCCCCGGCTACGG
>CAYPNZ010000606.1:0-1735 GCA_964411845.1 uncultured Anaerolineaceae bacterium | reverse complement strand
AACCGCATTCATCATCGCTTTTGCGCTGGTTGCGCTGGGGTTGTTCTACTGGCAACTGGTGCGGGCAGATGACCTGTCGGCGCGTCGAGACAATCCGCGCCGGGTGATTGCCGAACAGCGCATCAAACGCGGCAAAATCCTCACCGCCGACGGTATCGCGCTGGCGGAAACCGTTACCGGTGCCGACGGGCTGGCGGTGCGACGATACCCCTATCCCAATTTGGCAACCGTGACCGGCTATTACAGTGTGCGATACGGCACGGGCGGGTTGGAAGCCGCTTTCGATGCTCGTCTGCGCGGCGAAACGCGCCAAACGTGGCTCGACAAACTGATGCACCGCCCGCCGGTGGGGCAGAGTATCACCGTTACCATTAACCTGCCGGCGCAGGTCGCTGCCGATACCGGGCTGGCGGCACTGAATGCCACCGGCGCAGTGGTGGCGCTGAATGCTCGCACCGGTGCGCTGGCGGTTATGGCAAGCCGCCCCACCTTCGACCCCAACCGGTTGGATGAAGATTGGGATGCGCTGGCTGCCGACCCCGCCGCCCCGTTGCTGAACCGCGCCACGCAGGGGTTATTCCCATTGGGCGAATTGTCTGCGCCGGTGCAAACTATGGCAGAGACAGCGGGGCAGTCGTTGCCGCAAATGGCGCACCAACTTTATTTTGACCGGCATGTGCCTTTTGCGCTGCCCACCGTGGCGGGTATTTTGCCCCCCAACCTGCCCGAAAAGCAGGAAGAAATAGCGGTAACGCCATTACATGTGGCGTGGGTGATGGCGGCGCTCGCCGGTGACGGGACGGTTGTTCCGCCGGAACTGATAGATGCTGCCGACCCGTCGTCGCCGGTGCGATTGCTGGCGACAGACACGGCGGCGGCGCTGCGCCCGCAATTCGCCGATGTATCGGCGGTGGCGCTGCCCGATGTCACCGGCGCGGAGCCGTTGGGCTGGTATGCCGGCATTCGGGGCGATATGGTGGTGGTTGTGGTGGTTTCTTTTCCCGGCGCGGATGCCGTCGCCGCCCGGAATATCGGGTTGGGGGTATTTCAATCGCTGGAGCAGTGAAAGTTATGCGGCAACGTCAAAAATTTTTTCGGCGGGGCGGGGCAAATTGATGGCAACAAAATAATCGGCGGGATATAAATAATCTTCCCCGGATTCGTCAATAATGCGCAACAAGTTCAACGCCGCAGCTTGCGGGTCATCAATCATACGATAGATTTTTCGGGGTTCCAGCGATGACGGATAAGCATCATTGCGGAGGCAGACAACAAAACGTTTTTTTTCAGGCATCATTTTGTTTCAGAAATAATACGTTTGATTTTGTACTCTTTTTTACCGATACCATGTGCTTCATACCAATGAATTTCCGCATAAAATACATTGCCATTGGGTTGCTGAACAGTGGCAAATCCTTTTAACTTTCGCCACCGACCAACACCGTAGATTTTTTGCAAACGCGGCAATTCACGGATAGACTGCCCAACAGCGATAATTTCTATATTGACGATAGGGCTGATAATATCGAATCGCATTTGCTACTCCGACACTATTGTACCGTCCAAATATAAATTTTACAACTTGAAACTTAACTCAACAGGAGTATTTTATGACCCCAAAACTGCCGATTTCATTTGAAGATGTTTTGCGTGCCGAAGAGCGTTTGGCGGGGGTGGCGCATCGCACACCGATATTCACCAGCCGCACGGTGAACCGTCTGACGGGGTTTGAGGT
>CAYPNZ010000605.1:0-1750 GCA_964411845.1 uncultured Anaerolineaceae bacterium | reverse complement strand
GCAAGGGTGAACGTCGCGCAGCACATTTTCGTAATATGGCAGTGCCGCCACCTGATGGCGTTCCTGCTGCACCAGCAATTCGCGCACGTGCAGACCGTCGGGATTGTACAGATAGCCGCTGGCATCGCTGATACCGGTGATTTTCGGGGCATCGGCGGGGTCGTCCAGCAAAAACGCGGCAACATTGGTGCCCACCGCCCCGAAACCCTGAATGAGCACGGTCATATCGCGGCGGGCGGGCGGTTCCAGTCCGGCAAATTGCGGCAGCACTTTCATTCGCCCGATTTCTTTCAGCATGGTGTTGATTGCCACCACCACCCCGCGCGCCGCCGCGCCGAGTTTGTCAATGCGGTTGCCGCCCATATCCACCGTTTTGGACAAGGCGTTATCCAGCCCGTTTTCGATGGCGATGGTTTTCATATCTTCATCATTGGTGCCGACATCGGGTCCGGGCAGGTAAATGTCGCGGTAGCGATAGATGAGGCGGGCAAACCGGCGGACGATTTCGGTGTGCTCGGCGGGGGTGGTGTGTGCCGGGGCGACAATACCCGCTTTTCCGCCCCCGAACGGCAAATCGGCGGCGGCGTTTTTTAGCGTCATACCGCGCGCCAAATTAAAAATGGTGGACGGAACCACAGTCGGCAGCATACGGATGCCGCCCATTGACGGGCGTCCCATTGCCAGATTGTCCACCACCAAATAGCCGCCGACTTCCAGCGGCGTGCCTTCATCCCACATACAAACAACCAAATACGGTCCGAGGCGGTCAACCTGAATGCCGAGGCGGCTCAAACGGTCAACATCCTGCGGACCGAATTCCATAAAGGCAAGGTCGCCTTCTTTGCGCAGCCGGTTCTGCCAGGTGCGTTCCGGCAGCGCCTCTCGCAAAAACTTCTCCATTTTTTGGGGTATCATCGTCGTTACTCCTTAGTTAGTTTTCGGTTTTCGGTTTTTAGCGGTCAGTGGTCAGTTTACGTTTCACGCTTCACGCAATACGTTTCATTCAACCGGCAAGGCGGTGGTATCTTTTTCGGTTGCCAGCACCACGCTGGTGTGAATTTTCGCCATACCGGGGATGGGGGTGAGATTATCCACCACAAAACGATGCAGGTCTTTTCGGTTATGCACCGCTACTTTTAAAAGGTAATCATATTCACCCGTTAAATGGTGACATTCCAACACTTCCGGCATTCGGGTGATGGTGGTTTTAAAATTTTCGACCACTTCGCGTTTGTGCGTTTGCAGGCTGATATTGACGAAACAAATCATATCGAATCCCATCTGCTCGCGGTTGAGGATGGCGGCATACTGCCGGATGAAGCCGCGCTGTTCCAGCCGCCGAATGCGGGCATGCACCGCCGATGGCGATAAATCCACCTGTGCCGCAAGTTCCACATTGCTGATGCGTCCGTTGGTTTGCAAAATTTTCAAAAGTTGCCGGTCGGTTGTATCCAGAGAATTCATCGTCGAATTATCTGCGCTCATTTCCCAGTTTCTCCGTGAATATATCAGTATTATATCACGTTTTCAGGATTTTTCAATATATTTTGCCAATATTCCAAAATATTATTCAGTATTCCAATCGTTTTCCCACCGGCAATTGAAAATCCCCGCACCCCCCGCGCCGCGTCGGCACAGTTGCCATCGGCTTCTTTTCTGTGTAAAATCTCTGTTTGGAAATAAATGAAATTGGTTACTCACCTTACGCACTTTAAAATTTGACAAAATTTGATGGTTTGAAATGGCGATT
>CAYPNZ010000604.1:0-1753 GCA_964411845.1 uncultured Anaerolineaceae bacterium | reverse complement strand
GTGCTGTTTCAACCCCAGCGGGGCGTGTTCATCATACGTCAGCACCGGAAACGCCGCGTTGATGGCGTTGCGTTCGTAAATTGCGCCGAAAGACTCCGCCAAAATTGCCTGCACGCCCAGCGATTTGAAACAATCCACCGCTTGTTGGCGCGAACTCCCCGCCCCGAAATTTTTACCGATGATAATAATATCGCCTTTTTCCGCTTTTTTGGCAAAATCTTCCCAGCCCTGCAAATTGTCAAACGTATATTGCCCCATTTGCGCCACATCGGTGATTGCCAAATAACGATTGTGGAAAATCATATCGGTGTCAATATTATCTTTTTCGATAATCCACACTTTGCCTTCCAGCACGGTGGGTTTTTCGCCCGCCGATTCCGATTTTTGCACGGGGACGGGTGCCGGCGCTGCGGCAGCCGGTTTCGGGGCGAAGACCACCGGTTCGGGGGGGATGGCGTCGGGGGTGGTGATGTACCCTGCCACGGCAGATGCCGCCGCTTTTGCCGGAGATGCCAAATAAACATCGCCTTTGCCCTGTTTGCCCGCAAAATTGCGGTTGCCCGTGCTGACGGTCACTTCGCCGGGACCATTCTGCCCGATTTGCCCGGCGGCGCATCCGGCACACCCGGCATTGCCCACCAGCGCGCCCGCTTCTTTAAAAATTTCAATCAAGCCTTCTTCCAGCGCCTGCCGCCACACGGCATCGGTGGTGGGCACAATTTTCAGCACCACACCCGGGGCGACTTTTCGCCCTTTGAGCACGCGCGCCACTTCGCGCAAATCTTCGATGCGCCCGTTGGTGCAACTGCCCACAAATGCCGAGTCAATTTTCACGCGCCGGACATCCGTCACCGGCACGGTATCTTCGGGGTGTCCGGGGCGAGAAACCATCGGCACGAAGCGGCTGATGTCCAGCGTAAATTCTTGGGCGTATGCGGCATCGGGGTCGGCGGTAACCGGGTCGAGTTTTCGCCCGGTGCGGGCTGCGCAGTACGCCATCACCGCATCATTCGGCGTGAACAGCAGGGCAATCGCGCCCATTTCCGTGCCCATCGAAGCGATGGTGATGCGTTCATCCAGCGCCAGCGCGTCCACGGCGTCGCCGTACAATTCCACCGCATACCCCAACAGTTGATTCGCGCCGAAACGGTGCAGCAGGTTCAGCACAATATCTTTCGCGGAAATATTGGCGGGGCGCTCGCCCGTCAGGGTGATTTTCACCGATGGCGGCACGGTAAACCACGTTGTGCCGAAGGCGAAAACCGCCGCGATGTCGCGGTCGCCCATGCCCTGCCCAAACGCACCGATTGCCCCCAAAATGTTGGCGTGCGAATCGGTGGAAACGACCGTGCTGCCGGGCGTTGCCAGCCCCTGCTCGATAACCAAATGTGTGCCGATGCCGGCATTGATGTCATACACCTTGATGCCGCGTTCGCGGGCAAAGGTGCGGCAAAATTGCTGGTTGGCGGCATATTTTTGGTCGGAACCGGTGGGGTTGGTATCGAAGGTGAAAAAGGTTTTGGCAGGGTCGGCAATCGGCAGATTGTGTTCCAGTAAATTTTTAACCACATTCGGACCGCCGAAATCGCGTGCCACCCGCACATCAATGGTCATATCCACAATATCGCCGGGTTTCACGGTCGGCTGGTCGCTGTGGTTGGCGATGATTTTTTCGATTAGTGTTTGAGGCATAGGTACTCCTTCGTGATTCGTGATTCGTGATTCGTGATTCGTGATTCGTGATTCGTGATTC
>CAYPNZ010000603.1:0-1774 GCA_964411845.1 uncultured Anaerolineaceae bacterium | reverse complement strand
CAGTTTTCGAGGGAATTACATAGGCATAATCTTCCAAATATACTTTTGTTCCGGTCAAGAAATTATTTCTCGACGTTACTTTTGCAAGAGGTCTATTGGAAATTGGAGATTGAGCCAATCACCAACTCACCATTTACCGAAGGTAAATTATGGCAAAACGCGGAACACTTTCAACCAAAATTCCCGCCGCCGACCTGACGCAGGCATTGCAGCAGGCGGCGGTTTATATGAAAAATTTCCACCGGCGGGTGATGACTGCGGAAATTTTGCTGTACACCTTTTTGAAAATGCCCGATACCACTGCCCACCAAATTTTGCGAAAACTGGCAGACCAGCGCGGCATCAATTGGAAATCGTTTGAACAAAAAATTACCCGCGCCGCCGAAGAACGAATGACCGCCGATGTCAGTTTCGATTTTGAAACGGACGGCAATCAGCGGGTATCGCTGGGCGATGACATTTTGTACCTGATTGATGAAGGGTACGCGCTGGCACAAGCCCGCAACGAAACCCGCTGCGGCACGGAACACGTGCTGGCAATCATGCCCGAACCGCGCGTCAGCGTCAGCCGCATGCTCACCGATGCCGGTATCACCGCGTCGGCAGTGATGGATTTTCTGCCCGACCCCACCCTGTCGCCGCACGCCGCCACCCGCGACCATGTGGCGCTGGCAAAAAACGGGCGGATGGCGCCGGTTTATTTTCGGGAAAATCTGTTGAATGAACTGGTCAGCCTGTTGAGCATGGCGCACAACCGGCACACCATTTTGGTGGGCGCAACCGGCGTGGGCAAACGTTCGCTGGTGTATAGTTTGGCGCAACTCATCGCCGACGGCAAAGGTCCCGTCGGGCTGGTTTCGGTGGTGGAAATGAACGAGCAGGCATTGCTCGACAACCCGCTGAAAACCGTCCGCGCCGGATTGCGACAGGCGCAGGGCGGCATATTGTTTGTACCGAATATCGCGCGGTTTTTTGGCGGCTTCCGCGCCGAATTCCCCGAAAAGGCGGGCATCGAACTGCAAAAAGCGTTTTTCGGCGCGGAAGTGGTCATCATCGGCACGGCAACCCCCGGCAGGTTCGATGACCGGCTGGCGGGCAATGCCACCATCATCCAAAACAGCAACCGGTTCACGGTTCCCCCCACCGATGAAAAAGAAACGGCAGAAGTGCTGCGCGCACTCGTTCCCCGTTTTCAAGCCGATTACCGGCTGACCATTGCGCCGGAAAGTTTGCCCGAAGCCGCCCGGCTGGCAAAACGCTATCTCACCGAAAACCCGCTGCCCGGCGCGGCGGTACATTTGATGCACCGCGCCTGCGCCCTGCTGAATATGAGCGCACACGGGCAGCCCGTCGGCAACATCCCCGCCGACCGCACCCTCAACCCCGAAGATGTGATGGTAGCGGTCAGTATGCTCACCGGCATTCCCGTTTCCAGCATGGGCGCGGACGAACGCAACCGGTATGCCCACATGGTGGAACATCTGCACCGGCGCATCATCGGGCAGGATGAAGCCGTGCTGGCGCTCAGCCGCGCGGTAAAAATGGCGCGCGTCGGGTTGAAAGACCCCAAACGCCCCATCGGTTCATTTCTATTTTTGGGACCCACCGGCGTGGGCAAAAGCGAGTTGGCGAAAGCGCTGGCGGAATTTATGTTTGGCACGGAAGATGCGCTCATCACGCTGGATATGAGCGAGTATATGGATGAAAGTTCCGTCAACCGGCTCATCGGTTCGCCGCCGGGCTACATCGGGCACTCGGAGGGCGGCCACCTGAC
>CAYPNZ010000602.1:0-1779 GCA_964411845.1 uncultured Anaerolineaceae bacterium | reverse complement strand
CAAAGTTGCAGGGTTGCAGGGTTGCAGGGTTGCAGTCAGCAGTCACGTTTTACGTTTTACGCAATACGCAATACGTTTCACGCCTCACGTTTCACGAGCCAATAGCCGATTGTCGCCAGTGCGAGCAGGCTCATTACCCCGCCGATGGTGCGGGCGGGTGTGGTTCCCATTCGCAGGGAGATGATATGTTCCCCGGCGGGAACGTCCACCGTTATCAGCCCGAAGGGCGGTTCGTGGCGGTGCGGTACGGGTTGCCCGTCAATTTTTACCTGCCAGCCGGGAAAATCATACGTGTAAAATTGAACCGTTGCCGCGTCGCCGCGAAATTTTATCGTATCCGATGCGCCGCCGTGCCGGATGGTCTCGACAGTGGCGTTGCCGGCAAGTACCGTCGCCACCGACAGCGGTTTGCCGGCACGGTATTGCGCCACCATCGGGCTGGTGGTCGGTTGTTCATCCGTCACGGCGACCATCCCCACCCGGTCGGTAACTGAACCGGCATCCCAATTGATGACCGCCAGCGGCGTATCCGCCCAATCGGGGATGGGGGTATATTGTGGTTGCGCGTAGCCGTAACCGGCGAGCACAACTATCGCTGCGGTCATCATCAGCGGCGCGCGGTCGAGTTTCAATGCGGCAACGCCCCCGCCGATGACCACTGCCGCGCTCAACATGGTAATGATGAGCAGTCGCCACGGAAATTGCACCAGCGCGGCAATGGGCAGCGCCCGCCACATCGGTTCGCCCAGCGGCGACATCAGCCAAATGGAAAAGAGGGTTGCCGCCACAAAAATAACCATCGTGCCGCGGTGGTGCATCCGGGGCGAAAATGCCGCCAATGCCACCGTACCGACCACCGCCAGCCCGAAAATGGCGATGCCGATTTGATACGGCATAAAATCCACGGGTCCCGGTCCGGCGTAACCGTATCCCCAAAATGGCGATAAAAATTGCGAAAAGTACACAAAATGTTCGGCGAAATTGTAACTGCCGCTCGTCCACTGTTCAATTTTAATGTACTTTTGTTCCAGCAGCACGGGGACGATATATACCCCTGCCAGCGCGATGCCCAGCACCCCCGCCCCCGCATTGAACGCCACTTGCCGCCCCCACGCCCGCAGATTGGTTTTCGCTGCGCCAATCATCAGCGTGAAAATGTACAGCAGCAAAAACGGGGTGAAGGTGAAAAACGTGCTGTGATGCGTCAGCGCCAGCGTGCCGTAAGCGGCGGCGGCAAGTGCCATTCGGCGCGGCGATGGGCGGGCAATCAACTCGGTGAATGCCCACAGTACCAGCGGCAGCAGCATCAGCGAAACATATTCGGCATAGGCGCTGCGCACATAAATTTCCACAAAATGGAACGGGGCATACATGTATGCCAACCCGGCAACCAGCCCCGCATTTTCGCCGAACAAACGGCGGGTGAAGCCGTACATACCCACACCCGCGCCGATGGTGCTCAAAATATAGATGGTTTTCACCGACCAAATCATATTCACGCCGAGCAGATGCACAATTTCGGCGGCGTAAATTGCCAGTGGCGCATACAAATTGAACAGCGGATAGCCGTATCCAAAGGCAAAATCGGGACTCCAGCGGGGCCACAAATAGCCGTCGCGCAGGGTTTGGTCAAATTCTACCAGATAAAAAATGCTGTGCCGCGCATCGTGCGCCTGAAAAAAGTACGCCGGATGCAGCAGCGGCGCCCACGCAAACACCGACAGCGCCAGCAGCAATATGAGATTGGTGGTTCGAGACTGATTATCGGTCATTTTTAAA
>CAYPNZ010000601.1:0-1786 GCA_964411845.1 uncultured Anaerolineaceae bacterium | reverse complement strand
CGAAAGTGTTTTTTGATGATGGTTTGGAATGGCCGGGTAATGGGTGCGTCGGGGTTTGCGGGCAGGTTCAGGTAGGTGCGGGCTTGTTTGTTGGCGTATTGAATTTCTCCGCTGTTATCAATGATGATATAGCCTTCGTCGGCGTGGTCAATAACCCATTGAAATTTGTTGCGTTCCGTTACCAACCGGCGAAAACGGTTGAGGCGGGTGATGGTGCGTACCCGGGCACGCAATTCTTGCCGGTCGAACGGTTTTGAAAGGAAGTCGTCTGCGCCGGCTTCGATGCCTTCCAGCAGCGAGTCGCGGTCGTCCAGCGCGGTGAGCATAATGATGGGCACTTCTGCCAAATCCGGATTTTGGCGCAAGCGGCGGCATACTTCAAAACCGTCAATACCGGGCATCATCACATCCAGCAGAATCAGGTCAATGGTGGTGTCTGCTTTTTGCAGGGCTTCGGTGCCGTTTTGGGCAAGTTCCACACGGTAGCCGTCAACGGTCAGCAATCCGTACAGCACTTCACGCCCGGCGGGTTCGTCATCTACAACCAGAATTGTACTTTTGGCAAATCTTCCGCTCATTTGTTACCCCAAATATTTTTTAATGGTATGAGTCAGTTCTTTTAAACTGATTGGTTTGCTCAAATAGTCGTTTGCCCCGGCGGCGATGCACCGCTCGCGGTCGCCGGGCATTGCCAGCGCTGTCAATGCGATGACGGGCAGCCGTTTTGTTTCCGGGTTTAGCCGAAGCCGTCGTGTGGCTTCCAGCCCGTCCATTTCCGGCATTTGGATGTCCATCAGTACCAAATCCGGGTGATGTTTTTCTGTCATTTCCAGTGCTTCCACACCGGTGCGTGCCACAAGCACTTCGTATCCCATTTTTTGCAGGTATACCAGCGTCATTTGCATATTGACGAAACTGTCTTCTACCAGCAGGATACGGGCGGGTTTTCCGGCGGCAATTGCTTCTGTGCCGGTGGTGGCGGGCGATGTGTTCAGTGCCGGTGCGGTTTCGGGTGAATGCCACGGCAGCGAAATGGTGAACCGGCTTCCTTCGCCTGCTGTGCTTTCTACCGAGATGCTGCCGCCGTGCATTTCTGCCATACGCTGTACCAGTGTCAAACCCAACCCCGTGCCGCTGTATCGCCGCGACAGTTTGCTGTCGAGTTGGGTAAACGGTTGAAACAGGTGTGGCAAATCGTGTTCGGCAATGCCGATACCGGTATCCCACACGGTGAAATGAATGACGTTTGTTTCCTCGCTGCCGTGAACGTCCAAGCCGATTTTGCCGCCGGCATTGGTAAATTTTACGGCATTGCTCAACAGGTTAACCAACATTTGTTTTAACCGGCGCTGGTCGGCGTTGACGGTGGTGATTTTGGGGTCAATGGTGGTGCTGATGGTGATATGTTTTTTATTGGCGGCTTCTTTTACAAAGCGTGTGCTGGCAACAACAACGTTTTCCACGCTGATGGGTTGAATGTCTAAATTTAATTTTCCCGCGCCGATTTTGGATAAATCCAAAATATCGTTGATAAGGTTCAACAGGTGTCTGCCGCTCTCTTCGATAACTTGTAACGCTTTTTCCTGATCGGGATTGACATCGCCGTAAACGCCCTCTTGCAAAGATTCGGTCAATCCCAGCACGGCATTGAGCGGTGTGCGCAGTTCATGGCTCATACTTGCCAAAAATTCATCTTTCAGTTTGTTGGCTTGTTCCAATGCGGCGTTGGTGGCGCGCAATTCGGCGGTACTTTCTTCTACCCGCAGGGCAAGTTCGGCACGTTCTT
>CAYPNZ010000600.1:0-1793 GCA_964411845.1 uncultured Anaerolineaceae bacterium | reverse complement strand
AAATCTGTGCAATCTGCGGCATCTGCGTTCTATTCAACCTGTGGCTGAACAGTCACTCCGTTTTTTCATGGCAGAAACCATAGCATACAACTTGGTTCTGCCAAAACTGCGGCTATAATTTCTATACAATCGAAATATGAAAGGTGGAAAATGGCAGAGAAATTAGAGAAAGCAACGCTCGGCGCGGGCTGTTTTTGGTGCGTGGAGGCGGTGTATCAAAATTTGGCGGGTGTGCAGGCGGTGGTATCGGGATACGCGGGGGGGCACGTGCCCCAGCCGAGTTACGAGCAGGTTTGCACCGGCACCACCGGGCACGCGGAGGTGGCGCAGATTACTTTCGACCCGGCGGTGATTTCGTATGCGGAAATTTTGGATGTGTTTTGGCGCACACACGACCCCACTACCCTCAACCGGCAGGGGGCGGATGTGGGCACGCAGTATCGCTCGGTGATTTTCTATCACGATGATGAACAGCGCCGCATTGCCGAGGCATCGAAAGCGCAGGCAGACGCATCCGGGTTGTGGAAAGCCCCCATCGTGACCGAGATTTCGCCGCTGACCGAGTTCTTTCCCGCGGAAGACTATCACCAAAACTATTTTCGGCGCAACCCCCATCAGCCGTACTGCCAAATGGTGGTCGCGCCGAAAGTTGAGAAGTTCAAGTTAACCTTTTCGACAAAATTGAAAAAAGATGCCGCGTGAGTTTATTTTACGCTGTCCATCAGGGTGAAAAAGCCTTCGGTGAGGGTGGGGTGGATGTACACCGAACGATAGAAGGTCGTCCACGGCGCATCCGCCATCATTAACGCCATCAGCGTTTGCACCAATTCCGCGCCGTTCAGCCCCAAAATTGCCGCGCCGATGATGCGGTCGGTATCGGCATCAATGACCACTTTCATCAAACCGGCGGTTTCATTCCGCTCGATGGCGCGCGCCACCCAACGCATCGGAATTTTGCCCACTTTGAGGTTGTACCCGGCGGCGCGGGCATCGCGTTCGGTTAAGCCGACCCGCCCCAATTCGGGGTCGGTGAACAATCCATACGGAACCAATCGCCCCGCGGTGGATAGTTTTTCATCGTGGAACAGATTGTGGTATGCAATTTGAAAATCGTTGTAACTGATGTGCGTGAATGCGGGTCCCCCCTTCACATCGCCGAGGGCATACACGCCGGGCACATTGGTTTCCAGATAATCGTTGACCGTCACAAACCCGCGCTCGGTTTTGATGCCCGCCGCATCGAGGTTCAGCGCGGCGGTATTCGGCACGCGCCCGGCTGCCAGCAACAGATGTGAGCCGGTCAGCGTGAAACTTTTGCCGCCGTCACGCGCTTCCACCGTCAGCCGGACGCGCCCGTCGGCATCTCGGCGCACCCGGGTTGCCTGCGCCGAGGTGTGAAAAACCATTCCTTCCGCTTCCAGCGCCTCGCGCAGCGCCTGCGAAACATCTTCATCTTCCCGCACGGCAATTTGTTCCCCAAATTCAATCACCGTTACCTGCGCCCCAAACCGGCGGAACATTTGCCCGAATTCCAATCCGATATAACTGCCGCCAATGACCAGCAAATGGTCGGGCACTTCCGTCAAATCCATAATATTTTTGTTGGTCAAAAACGGAACGCGGTCAATGCCGTCAATCGGCAAAATGCGGGGGCTGGTGCCGGTATTGATGAAAATATGGTCGGCGGTGAGTTCTTCGCCGTTGACGGCGACAGTGTGTGCCCCGGTAAAACTTGCTTCGCCGCGAAACAGGGTGATGTTCGGGCGGCTGGCGGCATTTTTTTCCTGCCCGCC
>CAYPNZ010000599.1:0-1800 GCA_964411845.1 uncultured Anaerolineaceae bacterium | reverse complement strand
GCGAGTAAAATCGGGTTGGCTGACATTGCCGCTGCTCTATTCCATGCCGATGGTGCTGACGCTGGCTGGTTGGGCATACAACGATTTGGCGCTGGCGTTTTTTGAAATGGCGGCAGTGTATTTTTCGATTGACAGCTTTCAGTCGTCAGCCATCAGCGGTCAGCCGTCAGTGGTCAGCCACCGAACACTGATGCTCAGTGGAATTTTCGCCGGGCTGGCGATGGGACTGAAATACACCAGCGCGGTGGCGGTCGGCACGGTGGGGCTGCTGCTGATATGGCAATTGTGGCGCAAAAAAGAATCGCCGGCGAACAGCGTCCGGGCGGTGGCGGCGTTTGCGCTGCCCGCGCTGGCGGTGGGGTCGCCGTGGTATCTGAAAAACTGGCTGTTCACCGGCAACCCGGTCTATCCCTTTGTTTTTGGCGGCGTTTTTTGGGATGATTTCCGCGCGGCGGCATACGCCGGTGCCGGGTCGGGCATCGGCTGGCATGGGGCGGCGCTGGCGAGTCTGCCCGTGCAATTGACGCTCGGCGTGCATGACGCAAATTTCACCGACGGGCGCACGGGGCTGCTTTTTCTGGCGTTCCTGCCGTTGATGCTGGCGTATGGCGTGTTCCGCTATCGAAAAAAGGTTCAACCGCCCGCCCTGTCTATCCTGCTGATTTTTGCGCTGGTACAATTTGTCTTTTGGACGCTCGGCGTAATTTGGTCGGCGGGGTTGTGGCAAAGCCGGTTGCTGCTGCCGATGTTCGTGGCGCTGGTGCCGGCGCTGGCATGGCTGGTGGATGATATGGCGCACCTCGACCATCCGCAATTTTCACTGCGCCGCTTTTTGCTGCTGTTCATCGCCGTTGCGCTGACGCTCGGCGTGGTTGACCAACTTTTCGCCAACCATATCGGCAGTCGAACCGGCTGGGTGTATTATCGCCCCGACCGCTATATTGGCGGCGCAGAAACCCGCGCCGAATACCTTTCACGGCGCACCGGGGCGCATTTCCGCGCATTGAGCAGATTGAATGCGGAACTTCCCGCCGATGCAGTGGTGCAATTTCTGTGGGAACCGCGCACCTATTTTTGCCAAATTACGTGTCGCCCCGACAGCATTTTGGACACCTACGGGCATTGGCAGTATCTTTACGGCACCGATGCCGCCGCCATCAACGCCGCCCTGCGCCGCGACGGGGTGACACACGTGCTCGTTTTTTCCGCCGGTTTGGATTTTTTGCTGACCGACCCGGCTGTTCCCCCCAAAAACCGCCCCGACGTGACGGTGCTCCGGCGGCTGGAAAACAATTTTTGGAATGAACTGTTTTCGGTGGACGGGGCGTATGAGGTTTACGCGATAAACTAAATACCCGTTGGTTTCACAACAAGAATATGGTATAATCATTCATACCAACAAATGGTATATATCGGGGGTAACTAATGTCCGTAAAAGAAAAGACATCGGAAAAAATTACCATCTCGCTATCCAAAGAACTGGCGCAGCAATTTAAATCGCTGGTGCCATCTCGCCAGCGCAGCGCGTTTATTGCCAAACTTCTGGAACAGCAATTAGCGCTGCAACAACAAGTTAATGCACTGAACGAAAGTGCCGGTGTTTGGCAAGATAAAAATCATCCCGAGTTGGCTGCAGATGGCGTTGATGCGTGGCTGCAAAATCAGCGCAAAAATTGGGAATAGCACCAAATGGCACACTATTTGCTCGATACCGGTATGGTGATTCGGCATTTGCGCGGCGAAAGCCAAACGGTAACGCTGTTACGTGAATTGGGAAAACGAAAACGCTTGGCAATATCC
>CAYPNZ010000598.1:0-1810 GCA_964411845.1 uncultured Anaerolineaceae bacterium | reverse complement strand
CATACGTTTCCGCCCCGGGGGTCAGTTGGAAAAGTGCCGGACTGAGCACCAAATACCAGCCAACCAGCACCGCATACCCCACACTTACCCCCACAAAAATGTGTTCTGCCAATTTGAAAAGCGGGTTGTCGCCAAAAATATAACTGAATACCATCAATGTCAGTGTCAGGCTGAGCAATATACCGATTGTTTCCATATTATTCGCTCTCCCGCCCGTATTTTACAAATAATCCGGCGATGGTTCCCAATAGCATTAAAATCATCACCACCAAATGCGCCACCGATTGGCTGTCGAGCATGGCGCTGGCGGGTCCCAGTGTTTTTTGCGGGCGCGCCGATTCCAGCGCCGCCGCGCCGTTGATGCCTGCTACCAGCGCATGGTATTGATTTGAATCACGATACGGGCGCACAAACGGTTCCACCGCCGCGCTGACCACCGCCATCCGGGCAAACCGAGGTGTTTCGCCGGGGGAAACGGTTTGTTCCACCCACCAGCGCGCGGTGTCGGCGCTGTCGCTGATGGTAACCACCAGCCCCACACCATCCAACGATTGCACCGCCGACCACGCCGGCAACGATGTCAGCCTTTTGCCGGTGGAAATATCGCGCAGAGTGCCGAGCGCGCCCGCCGCCGTCAAATTACGAACGGCAATCGGACCCCCGGGTAAATATCCGGCATTGATAACCCGGTCGCCATATTTCTCGGCAGTGAGGTCGCCGAGTACCGCTGTTGCCATACCCTGCCCTTCGGGATTCAAACTTACGGCAATCACCCGCATTCCCTGCCCCAAAAGTTGTTTGATGACTGCATTTGCCAGCGGGTTCATTTCGCCCTCGGTGGCGGGCGTGTAATCAAACGAAACCAGCGCCACCGCGTCGGGCAATTGGGTACCGACTACCGTTTGCACTTCGGCGCGAATTGCCTCTTGTTCGGCAGGTGAGGGTTCCAGCCATGGGAAGGGATACCCGCCGCGGTTGAAATGCGAGAAAAGCGGGACGGCAATCACCGCAATGAGCAGCAGGCTCAGTAGTGCGCCCACTATCCGCGCCACCGGCGACAGCGGTTTCGGCGGGGAAACGGCTGCCGCCGCATCCATCGTTGGGGTGGAAATGCCGAAAAATTGGTGGGCGGTTTCAATATTCGCCGCCGGTTCGGGCGTTTTCAGCGCATCCGGCAATGTTTCCGTTTTTTCCAGAACCGCCATCGGTTCGTTTTCCGCTGCCGCTGCCGCTTCGGTATCGCTTTCCGCCAGTGCGGTCAGTTCCGCCAACAGCGATGAATCTTCATCCGGTTCGGTATGTTCCGCCGCCGGTTCAAACAGCGCATCTTCCGTTTCGGCGGAAAACGTATCGGGTTCAATCTCATCCACCACACTATCCAGCGAAAAATCGTCCGGCGCATCCAAATCAAGTGCCTGCATCCAATCGGGCACATCCACTGTCGGGGTTTCTTCCTCGGCAAACAGGTCTTCTGCCGCCCCAATTTCATCGTCATCGGGAACCCAAGCGGGGAAATCCTCTACTTCTGCCGGTAACACCGGCTCATCGGCAAACAGCGGCTCGCTCGCTTCCGCGGGGGTGATTTCCTCCGACGCCGCGTCCACTTCTTTCAGCCAATCCGGCACATCTTCCAGCGCAGGCTGTTCCGTCGCCGCCGGAATTTCCGCCGCCGGCTCGGATTCGGTTTCCGCCGCCGCGGGCGGTTCTGCCGGTAACACCGGCTCATCGGCAAACAGCGGCTCGCTCGTTTCCGCCGGGGTGATTTCCTCCGACGCCGCGTCCACTTCTTTCAGCCAATCCGGCACATCTT
>CAYPNZ010000597.1:0-1823 GCA_964411845.1 uncultured Anaerolineaceae bacterium | reverse complement strand
TTAAAAATCTGCGCAAATCCCTGCAATCCGTGTTAATCCGCGTTCTATTCTCTATTCACCTGAGTAGTTACATTTTTCTTTCAATACCAGCCATAAAAAATGCGGCACAGCATGCCACATTCGCCGCCAGCGCCAGGGTTGATGCACAAACCGGTGCAGCCATTCCAGCCCCAATTGCTGCATTCGGCGGGGGGCGCGCGGCGTTTCTCCGGCAATAAAATCGAACGCTCCGCCAACGCCCATCAGCACTGCGGCGGGCAACCGGTGCATATTCCGCGCAATCCATTTATCCTGCCGGGGCGCGCCGTATGCCACCAGCAGAATATCGGGGCGGGCGGCACAAATGCGTGCCACAATGGCATCTTCATCTTCTGCGCGGGGCGAACCGGCAAACGCCCCGGCGGCGACCATCTTCGGGTAGCGTGCCTTCAGCGCGGCGATGGCTTTTTCCGCCACGCCCGGTTGCGCGCCCAAAAAATAGAGGCGATACCCCTTTTCCGCCGAAAGTTTCGCCAGCATTTCCACCGTGTCCACCCCGGCAATTCGCTCCGGCAATGCTGTTTCGCCGAGCCAGCGCGCCGCTTTCAGCAAACCCGTGCCGTCGGCAAACGCCAGCGCGGCGCGGTTGATGATGCGCCGGAAAACCAAATCGCGCTGCGCCGTCACCACAAATTCGGGGTTGACCGTGCAAATTTGGTGCGGCGTGCCGGCGGCGATGAAAGTTTCCATTTGCGACAGCACATCGGCGGTGGTAACGGCGTGCAGCCGCACCCCCAAAATAGTCGCCGTGGGGAAAGATGATTCAACCGGAGCGGCATGCGAGCCGCGCGCCGGCATTTTGCCATCCAGCAGCGCGAAAGCGGTATGCTGAACCTGCGCCGGAGTGACCAATTTCAGGCAGGTTTTGGCGGCGCAGCCGTGCCGCAAGCCGACGCTGTGCCCCACATAGGCGCATGGCGCGCACGGAATTTCGGCGCGGAGCACCACCCGTTGCGCGCCGTGCGCCCCCCATGCCGCGGCGTTGGTCGGTCCGAAAACGGTGACCATAGGTATTCCCGCGGCGGCGGCAATATGGCTCACCCCCGAATCGCCGCCGATGAACAGCGCGGCGCGGCGCAAAAGCGCCGCCAGTTGGTGCAGGGTAGTTTTACCCGTCAGGTCGATGGCATCGTTTGCCATTGCCGCTTGCACGGCATCCGCGCCATCGGTGGGCGTGCCGACCAGTGCCACCGCCAGCCCGCGTTCGATGAGCGCATCTGCCACCGCGGCGAAATTTTCTGCCGACCATCGCCGCCCGGTGCTGAACCCGCCCGAACCGGAATGGATGATTGCCAGCGGACGATTTTTGGCAATCGTGCGCAGGGTTGCCGCCGCCCAACTTTCATCGGCGGGAGAAACCGCCAGCGTCATTTCGCGGTCATCACCGGCGGCATCCAGCAAGCCGACCACCGCCAGCCAATAATCAATTTCATGCCGAAATCCGAAGCCGCCATCGGGCACACTGTGGCTTAAAAATCGCCCGCGGTTGCCGGGGGGACGCAGCCCAACCACAATTTTTGCCCGACCGGCGCGGGCGATGGCGGCATATTTTGCCGCCCCCGCGCGGGTGGTTAAATGGTGCAAAATAACCACGGCATCGTATTTTTTTTGTCGAATGCGGCGCAGGGTGCGCCATGCTTCCGTCGCCAGCGCCGGTTTCAGCGCATCGCGCAGGGCAAAAAAACGAAAATTATCGCTGGGGATGAGTGTATCCACCGCCGAAAAATATTTCAGCGCGGGGACGGTGTGCCGGGTCAGCAGCACATCAATTTCGGCATGCGGAT
>CAYPNZ010000596.1:0-1829 GCA_964411845.1 uncultured Anaerolineaceae bacterium | reverse complement strand
CTGCGGGGGAACGGCATCAGCCGGTGTGTCATCTTCGGCTGAAAGCGCACGCCGAGATTTGGGAAACGGCGCAGTCAAAATAAAAAGTACCACCGGAGCAAAAAACAGCACCATCAACTGAATGCCCGTCAACCCGATGTGCTGCAATAAATATCCCGCCAGCACGGGACCTCCCGCCAACCCCATCTGCCCGAAAAGGAAAAAGAATGCCGTGGCGGTAGCGGGGCTGTCCTTTCCGGCATCGGACGCGGTGGCAACCGCCACAGGATGATACACTGCCGAGCCGAGTGCCGCCAGCGCATACGGAATCAGCAGCCATACAAACTGCCCCAACCCTGCGGCAAATGTTGCCAGTGCCATGAACGACAACAACCAAAACACCCCCAGCCCAGCCAACCAACGGCTGCCGTACCGGTCGGCAAGCCAACCGAACACCGGCTGCAACACCGAACCGCCGAAAGTATATAAACTTGCCGCCAACCCGATTTGAGCGTTGCTCAACCCCATCGGCACGCTTAAAAAGGCGATGATGACCGGACCGGAATTGTTGAACGTGTCAACGGTGGTGTGTCCCAGCGCCACTGCCAGAAACAAACGATTACGAATGATTTTCATTGGATGCGCCTTTCAATAATCGACAATATTCGGATTTGTCAGTATAGCACACGTGTCAACTTTACCAAAAGCGCACAAAAAAGGGTGACCACGAAAGACGCAGTCACCCTTTTGGCGAGAGGAAAAAATTTATGGCAATATTGCTTCAACTTTTTGCAACAAAACTTCAATTGAAAACGGCTTGCGGATAATGTCTATCAATCCCCATTGGGTTAATTGGTTGAGCGCTTCGGGAATCATAAAGCCGGAAATAGCAATAAATTTCACATCTTTATCAATTGCAGAAATTGCCCGATACAGTGCCACCCCATCCATTTTCGGCATTTTCACATCCGACACTACCAACGCTATTTCATCACGATATTGGTTGTACAGAGCCAACCCTTCTTCGCCGTTGCCTGCCACCAACACTTGGTATCCTTCGCCTTCAAGCAACATTTGTATAAATTCTCGCACGGATTCTTCATCGTCTACCAGTAGAATTGTGCGGTTTGGAACTACTTGCTCATCCACCCCGGCTATACCTTTCGTTAACATATCGGCTTGTAATGCTATCAAACTCATCGCGGGAACTCCCGTTTTCTTATCCTTTCTAAACCTATTTTACAACACTTTTCGGTTTTATGGGTAAATAAAGGGTAAGTTCACGGCAAATTTTACGTAAATTCGACCGGATTTTTGGGGTTTTTCGCTTTGACATTCCCCCGCAATGCTTTATACTAGAATCTGGTACTTCTTTTGAAAGGGTAATCACGTTGAGCACACCGGTTCGCCGCCAATACCTGCAACTGAAACACGAACACCCCGATGCCATCCTCTTTTTCCGCATGGGCGATTTTTACGAAGCCTTCGATGAAGATGCGCATACCATCGCCCGCGAACTGAATTTGGTGCTGACCACCCGCGACAAAACCAGCAAAATTCCGATGGCGGGCGTGCCGCATCACGCCGCCGAAAGTTACATCGCGCGGCTGGTGCAGGCAGGGTACAAAGTTGCCATCTGCGAGCAGGTGAGCAAAACGCCCGTCAACGGGTTAATGCCCCGCGAAGTGGTGCGCATCGTTACCCCCGGCACGGTGGTGGAACCCGCACTGCTGCAAGCCAAAGAGCACAACTATCTGGCGTGCCTGCACCATCCGCAGGAAAACCGCGCCGGGTTGGCGTATGTTGACATTACCACCGGCGAGTTTGCCGCCACCCTGCTGGAAGGCGAC
>CAYPNZ010000595.1:0-1833 GCA_964411845.1 uncultured Anaerolineaceae bacterium | reverse complement strand
AAATTAAATCTTCTTCACTCGCTCTTACCTTCACTATCCAAATGTTAATGTGCAAATTTGCCGCCGAGGTGCTGCCCCCGACAAGAAAAGGAGTATAGCACGTCTCCTTTTTTCGGGCAAATCGGTTAGAGGGTTTTTCGTGCCCCAACAACCTTGTTTCGCTTGTTAAATATGTCGCCTCTCGGTGACAACGAGACGGGATTATATACGCTTTTTCCCCTTTGTCAAATCGCAATTTCAGTTTTGAAACCGACAAAAAAAGCCGGGGTTTCCCGGCTTGTTGTGGCGAATTTCCGCACTTAAAACATTTTGCTGCGCCCGGCGAGCGCCCGGCTCAATGTAACTTCGTCGGCATATTCCAAATCGCCGCCGATGGGCAAGCCGCGCGCCAAACGGGTAACCGCCACATCCGTTTCCGCCAGTTGGCGTTGAATGTAAATGGCGGTAGCATCACCTTCCATGTTGGGGTTGGTAGCAATAATAACTTCTCTGGGGTGCAGTTGTGCTACCCGCGAAACCAGTTCCGCAATTTTCAGGTCTTCCGGTCCCACCCCTTCCACGGGGGCAATTGCGCCGTGCAATACATGGTACAATCCCAAAAAGTCGCCGGTGCGTTCAATTGCCAGCACATCGAGCGGTTCTTCCACCACGCAGATAATGCCCCGGTCGCGGTGTTCGTCTGCGCAAATGGGGCACGGGTCGGTTTCGGCAATATTAAAACACTGCGAGCAAAATTTTACTTTTTGGTGCAGGTCTGTCAAGGCGGTTGCCAGCCCTTCTGCCTGCGCCGCACCGGCACGCAGCAAATAAAATGTCAAACGCGATGCGGTTTTGGGTCCAATGCCGGGCAGTCGAGAAAATTCGTCAATTAACCGTAAAACGGGTTTGGGCGTAACGTTCATCGTCACTTAAAATAACCCGGGGATATTCAATCCGCCGGTGAGACCTTCCATCTCGCTAGATGCCAGTGCCTGCGATTGCTCGATGGCTTCGTTTACCGCCGCCATCACCAAATCTTGCAGCATTTCCACATCTTCCGGGTCAACCACTTCCGGGTCAATTTCGATGCGGGTAATTTTTTGGTGCCCGGTAATTTCCACGGTGATGGCGCCGCCGCCCGCCGAAACTTCAATCTTTTTGTCGCCGAGGGCTTCTTGCGTTTCCAGCATTTGTTGCTGCAACGCCTGCAATCGTGCTGCCATGCCGCCCCCTTTACTGCCGCCACCGCCAAAACTCGGTACATTTGCCGCGGGGCGCGAGCCGGGTTTTCGTTTTCGTTTCGCCATCTATATTACCTCCAAAAGTTATTCGCTGTCTTTTAATTTTCCACCCAGCGCCAACGCGGCTTCAATGAGCGCGTCGCCGGTGGTTGATGCGGTTTTTAGGTCGCGGAGCACTTTAAATTCCACCAACCACGATTTTCCCAATACCGCTTGAAAGGCATCAATGATTTTTTCTTTGGCTTTGTTGGCGCGGTCAACCGTCATTTGATATTCTGCGCCAAATTGCACAATAATTGTATTGCCCTGAATATCCACATCGGCAACCATGGGACGTTTTAAATATTGTTCGTGTCCGCCGCGCCGCCGAACCTCTTCCAAAATTTGATGCCACTGCGCCCGCAGCGATTCTTTGGTGAGTTGACCGGCTGCTACCGGTGCGGAAACATCCGGCGGCGGGGCGGCGCTCGGTTTCGGGGCGCTCGGTTTCGGGGCGACGGGTTTCGGGGCGACGGGTTTCGGAACCGCAGCCGCCACGGGCTGCGGTGCAACCGGCATCGGTTGCGCCGGCGATTTGCCGTCATCCAACACCGATTCAACAAATGCCAATTCC
>CAYPNZ010000594.1:0-1835 GCA_964411845.1 uncultured Anaerolineaceae bacterium | reverse complement strand
TCGTGATTCGTGATTCGTGAAAGGCTAAATTCTCTCCGATTCTTTGTCAAGTTTCATTCCACGTTTTCACGCATCACGCAATACGTTTTACGTTTCACGTTTTCACGCATCACGCCTCACATCTACACTTCCAACCGCTCTTTGAACGGTAAAAAGGTCATAAAATCGGCGTGATGGACGATGTACGCTTCGGTGGTGCGTTTGATGAGGTCGCCCTCGGCGGCGTGAGCGGCGATGATGTGCGTCACTTCGGGCGGAATGCCGCATTCTTCCGCCAGCGATACCCCGGAAAAGGGATGGCGGACATATTTGCCATACGCCCCCTGCACCGAATTGCCGTTTTCATCCAATTCATATTCCAGCAACTTGCCCACATCGCACAAAATTGCCCCGGCAATGACGGTATCCAAATTGACGGGCAAATCATCCCCGAAAAACTGCCGCATTTTCAGCGCGGCTTCTTTTGCCACATGCACCACGGCGCGTTTGTGCGCCATAAAACTGACCCGCATATCGGGTCCCGCTTTCAGGGTGAAGGGAATGCGGTGCAAATCTTCCGCCGACAGAACGCTCCGTTCCAGCGCCAACTGCCACACCCGCGCGGTCTTTTCGCGCAGGTCGGCATCTTCAATCCAAGCGAGTTCTTCGCCCCAAAGTTTTTGTACGGTCATTTTTCACTCCGTTCCGGTTTTTGGTTTTCAGTTGTCAGTTTTCAGCCATCAGCCGCTGACCGCTGATTGCTGATTGCTGACGACTGACGGCTGACGGCTGACGGCTGATGACTGACAGCCTTAAAGTTTCGCAATAATCGCGTCGGTCATTTGCGAAGTTGATGCCGCGCCTTTTTCCACCACGTCGGGCGCGCCGCGCAGTTTCATCATATCGTAAGTGCGAACTTTCCCCTCGGCAACCACTGCCGCCACAGCCGCGCGGATGCGCTCGGCTGTTTCCGTTTCGCCGATATGGTCGAGCATCATGCACGCCGACAGAATCATGGCAATCGGGTTGACAATCGGGGTGGGATAGTCGGCATATTTGGGCGCAGAGCCGTGTGTCGGTTCAAAAACCGCCACTTCCGCACCGATATTCGCGCTGCACGCAAAACCGAGTCCACCAACCAACCCGGCGAAGCCATCGGAGATGATGTCGCCGAACATGTTGCCCGCCACAATCACCCCGTAATTTTCCGGGTTTTTGGTGAGCCACATCATCTGCGCATCAATGTTGGTGTTCCACAAATCAATATCGGGATATTCCTGCTGTACCTGTCGGGCAATTGCCAGCATCATGCCCGATGTTTCGCGCAACACGTTCGGTTTTTCGCACACCGTCACCGATTTATAGCCGAATTTTTTGGCATATTCAAACGCCTGCCGCACGATGCGCTCGGTGGCGGGACGGGTGAAAATGCGGGTGGAAATCGCCAAATCCTCTTTCGGCACAGCGGCGAAATTTTTCATTTTCGGATGGGTCATCAGTGCGTCATAAACCTGCTGCGGCGGGTTCGACCATTCCACCCCACCGTACAGCCCTTCGGTGTTTTGGCGGAAGATGACGGCATCCACCGGCGGCTCTTCCACGCCGCCGTCGGCAGCGCGGCGGATGAAATTCAACGGGTTGCCGGTAAAACTGCGGCAGGGGCGAATGGATACATCCAAATTGAAATGCTGGCGCATGGCAACGATGGGGCTGTAATACACGTAACCTTTATCGCGCAGCGCGGGGTCGAGTTCGGCGGCGGCCTCGGCGCGGGGTTTGGAGGTGATGGCGCCGAACAAGCCGAGTTTGTGTTCCGCCAGCAGGTCGAGCGTGCGTTGCGGCAGCGGATTGCCCTG
>CAYPNZ010000593.1:0-1835 GCA_964411845.1 uncultured Anaerolineaceae bacterium | reverse complement strand
GGTTCTCAAAAGGAGATATGATGGCAAACGAGCAAATGTTCAGTAAAATGGCGGAAACCCGCACCGCCCTGATAGCATTTCTGGCAGAATTGGATGAGGAAACCTGTAACGCCCGCCCCGCCGACGGGCACTGGACGATTCGGGAAAATGTGGCGCATTTGGTGGACGCGGAGCGGGCGCACCGCCGTTTCATCGAGACGCTGCTGGCGGGCGAAACGCCGCCCACTGTGGAAAATTTCGATTTAGACCGCTGGAATGCCGCCAAAGTGAAAAAACGGGCGGGGCAATCCACCGCGGAACTGCTGTCGAAATTGCAGGCGGAACGCGAAAAGACGCTGGCAACGCTGCACGCCATCCCCGCTGACGGTTGGAATGTCACCGGCGAACACGCGGCGCTGGGCACGGTGAGCGTGCGGCAAGTGGCAAAAATTATCGGCGTGCACGAGCGCGGTCATTTAAAAGATATGCGCGCCGTGCTGGCGGAAATTTCAACCGGAAGAGGATAACCGATGAAACAAATGACAGCCGCCGTTTTCGGCATTCTGGTATGGATGCTTGCCGCGTGTGGCGGCACAACCACCGCTACCCCGACCGCTGCCGCCCCGGTGGCAATTTCCACCCTGCCGCCCGCTGCCGTCGCTCCGCGCGGAATGGGGATGGAACCCGGCAACGGAATGCGTGCTCGGCATCAGGCGCAGATTCCGGCGGATTATGCCGATTTGAAAAATCCCGTTCCCGCCGATGAAGCCTCGCTGGCGCGCGGGGCAAAACTCTACACGGCGAACTGCGCCGTTTGCCACGGCGACGGCGGGATGGGCGACGGTCCCGCCGGCACGGGGCTTGACCCCGCCCCCGCCCCGATTGCTCACACCAGCCAAATGCTGGGCGATAACTACCTTTTCTGGCGCATCAGCGCAGGGGGCGCGGCAGAGCCGTTCAATTCGGCGATGCCCCCCTTTGCCGCAACGATTGACGAGCAGGGGCGGTGGGATGTGATAAATTATGTGCGGGCACTGGGGCGGGGACAGACAGCACCCCGGCAGGGGGTTGGCGGCTCGGCATTCGACCCGGCGGTTGAAGCCAACCGGCGCGCGGAAATGCTGTCAACCGCGGTGAAAGCGGGCGTGCTGACGCAGTCAGAAGCGGATTTATTCAACGAAATTCACGCCAAAATGGATGCCATCATCGCCGCCGGCGATTTTCAGGGCACGGGGGCGATGTCGCAGGCGCAGGCGGATTTACTGGCGCAACTTGTGGCAAAAGGCAAAATTACCCCCCAACAGGCAGAAGCATTCAACAAAATTCACGACCGGCTGGAAATGTCCGGCATTATGCAATGACCCGCCCGCGGGGCAGGGGGGTTTTCGGATAGCGTGGCATCATTTTTGTGCCGCATCCCACACCGACCCGTCGAAATAGCGGGTGCCGCGGTGTCCCCGATAGGGGATGGGGGTTGCCAGCCGCTCGCCGGGCGCGGCGACGATAATCAGCGTGCGCGGTTTGCCCGATTTGGGATTGACCGCGCCGCCGACCAGCGCCGTGATTTTCAGCCGCCCGTGCAATTTATCCTGAAAAATCGTGTACACATAATCGCCGACTTTGAGGCGCGAGGGTTTGCCCGCCATATGGAATTCGTATTCCGAGAGCGTGCCGTCGTACAGCGCATTCAGCGCGGCAACGCCTTCTTTGGCGGGGATGGTTTTGGTGATGCCGAAACTCATTTTTTGCTCCTTTTTTGTTTTTCGGGCACGCCTCGAATTTCAATTCGAGGCTCACCGCGCAAGCCGACCGGCGGTCGGCTTTGGTTTTTAGCCCGGCAATTCATTGCCGGGGGA
>CAYPNZ010000592.1:0-1839 GCA_964411845.1 uncultured Anaerolineaceae bacterium | reverse complement strand
CAAAAAACACCACTACCCGGCATTTTAACCCTTCGATACGCCCCATCGGGCTACTCAGAGTGAACGCATCCGATTTGCGTAAATCCTGAACATTGAAGACAACGGGAGATTAAAGATGAAAAAGTTACTTTTGGGCACGATGTTCATTCTGGCGATGGCTGTTTCGGTGGCGGCTGCGCCACCCGCGCAAATGTCGGATGGGCAGGAATATGTGGTGCAGGCAAATGACTGGCTCAGCAAACTGGCGCTCAAATATTACGGCAATATGTTCGCGTATGACAAAATTGTCGCTGCCACCAATGCCAAAGCTGCAGAAGACCCTTCTTTCGCGGTGATTGACAATCCCGATGTGATTGAAGTCGGACAAAAATTGTGGATTCCGGCGGCAGTCAGCGGGTGTGCGGGAGTCGGTTTTACCATTGATATGCTGAAGAATGCACAGTATGGCGGCATTTACAATACGGCGGTGCAATTGACCGACGGGCATTATGAGGGCAAGCCGTTTGTGGCGGGGGGGGCATCGCGCCCGAAAGTGGATTTTATGGACGATTTTTACGCTTTCGGCGATTTGAACGGCGACGGTGTGGATGATGCCGTGGTTTTTTTGTCGGAAAATAGCGGCGGCAGCGGGGTTTTCACATATATGGCGGCAGTGCTCAATCAAAACAGTATGCCGGTAAATGTCGATACGACGGTTTTGGGCGACCGCACCAATCTCATTTCGGTAGAAATTGCGGATGGCGTTATTGCCGTGGATATGGTCACTCAGGGACCGGATGACCCGATGTGCTGTGCCACACTGGAAGTGGTGAAATCATTTAAAGTGGAAGACGGAACGCTGGTGGAACTGCCGCAGAAAGAAATCGGCACCATTACCCCGGCGCGATTGGCGGGCACAACGTGGGTGCTGACCGGTTTCGACAATCCGCTGAAACCGACACCGGTACTGTCTGAACCGCAGGTGACTTTAAATTTGGATGCGGACACCGGCAAGATTTCCGGCTCGGCGGGGTGCAACAACTATGCCGGCACATTTACGGCGGGGTCGCCGGGCACATTGTCCGTGTCGGAACCGATTGTGGCAACCCGAAAAATGTGCGCGGAGGATGTGATGGCGCAAGAGCAAAAATTCCTGTCGGCACTGCAAACGGTTGGCGGGTTTCAATTTTGGAAGGGGCAGGTTTTGCTCCACGGCAAAGACGGGCTGCTGATATTTTCGCCGCAGAAATAAACGGGAGTTTCGCCCTGAGCAGCCCGATAGGGCGTATCGAAGGGTGTGTTTGGCAATCGCTTTGCGTAAATTCCGATAAAAACCGGCGGGGGCATAATTTGCCCCCGTTTTTCATTCATCGGTGGGTTGGGTGGGGGCGTCCACTTTTACCACTTCGCCGTGAACATTCACAATAATTTTAAAGCCCATCATTCCCAACCACATTCGGGCATCATCGGGGATGCCCTGTTCCATCATCGCATCCACGTTTTTTATGGAAGCGTCAATCATCGCTTTGGTGAACAAGTCGTCTTTGCCCAGCATGGACATCACCCCTTCGGTGACCATCTCTTTGTTGGACAAGATTTGTTGTTGCAGCCAGTCCATCACCTGCCGGTCAACGATTTTCGCTTCCACATGGCGTTTGAAATCATCGTCGGGGATAACATAATGTGCCTCCCCGCCGAGATATGCCACCGCTACCGGTAGACCGTCTTCGGTGTAGACCAGTGTTTCAAACAAGGCTTTGGGGTATGGTTTTTCGCTCATCGGTGCTCCGAAAGTTTTTCTTGCCGATAGTGTAGCATAAAGTTGCCGACAACTCAATCGGACACAAAAAACCCCACCGA
>CAYPNZ010000591.1:0-1863 GCA_964411845.1 uncultured Anaerolineaceae bacterium | reverse complement strand
ACAAGGGTTGCCCCTACAAACGTTGACGGTATGTCATCGGGCGGCCGCAGGGGTTGCCCCGACTTTGCATTTGGATTGGGCAGATATATCGGTTTTCACGTTCGTTATCCAAAAGTCGGCATTATCAATATAGTCCGCCAATAACCACCGAGGTCATACCGATTGCCCACCGTCCACGGCGATGATTTGCCCGTTGACAAACCGCGCCGCATCGCTGCACAGAAACGCCACCACCCGCGCCACATCCTCCGGCTCGCCCCAGCGAATGCCGGGGGTATCCCAATACGGCTCGGTGAGCGGGGTTTTGATGTACCCCGGCGCGATGCCGTTCACCCGAATGCCGAATTGCCCCAGTTCGCGGGCAGCACGGCGCGTAAATTCCGCCACGGCGGCTTTTGCCGCGGCAACCGCGCCGTATCCGGTTTGTTGCGGCGGGTACAGCGGCGAACTGCCCATCGTCACAATCACCCCGCCGCCGATTTCGCGCATCACCCGTCCGGCAATTTGCGTGCACAAAAACGTGCCTTTGGTGTTCACTTCAAATGTGCGCATCCATTCCCATTCGCCCTGTGCCAGCACCTCGCTTTGCGGTTCGATGCCCGCGCAGTTGACCAAAATATCCACCGTGTCCCACGCTTCAACAACCTGCTGAAACATACTTTGCACCAACATTTTGTTGTCTGCCGAGCCGGTAAATTCTATTGCTGTGCCGCCTGCATCGGCGATGGCTTTGGCGGTGGCAGACACTGCCGCCGGATTCACATCGTTGACGCACACCCGCGCGCCGTGTGCCGCCAGCATCAGTGCGGTTGCCCGCCCGATACCTCGCCCCGCGCCGGTGACGATAGCGGTTTTGGAGGTTAACGATTGGTTATTGGTCATTGGTTATTTGTCCTTTGTGGTGCGTGAAAACTGAAAACTGGAAACCGAAAACTAAAAACCGACAACCCTAAACAATATACGGCGAACTGGCACCGGTTTTCTGCATCCCCTCCGGGTCGAGCGCGACATCCACGCATGCCGGTTTGCCGCTGGCAAACGCCCGCGCCAGCGCGGCTTCAATTTCGGTGGGATTATCCACATGCTCGCCATGTCCGCCCATTGCCGCCACAATTTTATCGTAACGGGTGGGCGCCAGCGACGACGCAATCGCCCGTTCTTTGCCCACCATTTGGATTTGCGGGTTGCGGATTTGCCCCCAGCCGGCATCGTTGCCGACAATGCTCACAATCGGCAGGTTGAACCGCACCGCGGTATCAAATTCAAACCCGTTCAGCCCGAAAGAGCCGTCGCCGTTCACAATCAGCACTTTTTTATCGGGATAGAGATTTTGCGCGGCAATGGCGAAGGGCGCGCCCACGCCCAAACAGCCCAACGGACCGGGGTCGAGCCACTGACCGGGGCGGGTGATGGTCAGCACTTTGGCGGTGGCGCTGACAATATCGCCGCCATCGCCGATGACGATGGTATCTTCGTCCACAAAATTGTTCACCGCCGCGCCGAAGCGGAAATGATTGACCGGCGAATCGTCCAGCGCCATCCACTGCGCCAGTTTCGCCCGTTTTTCGCCTTCAATTTCCTGCATCTGGCTCAACCAATCGTCAAAACGAACCGTGCTCAACCGCGCCGAAAGCCCGTCCAGCACCAGCCGCGCATCCGCCACCAGCGCCACATCCGCCTGCCGGTTGTGATTCAACTCGGCGGGGTCATTTTCCACCTGAATCAACTTGCTGTCGGGGTTCCAGTCGCGCCCGTATTTCAGCCGAAAATCGAGCGGCGTGCCGATGAGCACCACCACATCCGCCTCTTTCAGCGCGGCGGAACGGGTGGCTTTGAACAAATGGGGATGATCCATCGCCAGCG
>CAYPNZ010000590.1:0-1866 GCA_964411845.1 uncultured Anaerolineaceae bacterium | reverse complement strand
AACGCCTGCCAATCCGCTTCAAATGCTGCCAGCGCGCGTATCTCCGCCCGGGCGGCTTCGTGCGCCGCCGCATCGTATCCCAGCGCCGCTATTTGCTCGTTGATTTCCGCCAGTGCCGTGGTTTCGGCGGCGGCAAAATCACCCGCTGCCAACTGCCGGGTGTATTTTTCCAATTCGGTTTCCACCGCCGCCAATTTTTCTGCGGCAGATTGCGCCTGCGCCAATTGTTGTTCCACTTGCGCCAATTGCCCGTGCAGCGCATTTTGGCGGCGCAAATCGCCTTCCGCCCGCCGAATTTCGGCTTGCAGTGTTTTTTGCTCGGCGGCAATTTCCGCCAGCCGTTGTTTATTGGCGCGAAATTTATCGCCGCGCGCCGTGCCGTCCGCCGTAAATTTATCGCGCACCGCCGTGCGATGCTCATCGTTCAGCGGCTGGGTGCACACCGGGCAGGTCGAACCCGCTTCTTCCAGCTGGCTGAGCCGCATTTTGATGGTGTCCATCTCCGCCTTCAATTGCTTGTTTTCCGTTTTCAAGCGAGCGGTTTCCTCTGCCAGCGCCGTTAATTTTTGCCGACGGGCTTCCAGCGCTTCGGCAACTTTTTCCAGCGCCGAAATTTGTTCGCGCAAATCGGTTTGGCGAGCCGTCAATTCCGCCACCGATGCCCGCTGCGCCTGCAATTCGGTGCGGCGCGATTGCAGTACCTTCACTTCCGCTTCGATGGCGCTGCGCGCCCGCTGGATGGCAGTTTCCAGCCGGTGCTGTTCGCGCACCAATTGCGACCGTTTCGCCAACCGGTCGTTCATATCCTCCGCCTGCGCTTTGGCGGCTTGCAACCGTTTGTACCCCGCCTCAATTTCATCTCGGCGGGAAAGGGTGGTTTGCAATGAGGCAATTTTCTGCCGCAAACGGTCAATTTCCACCGCGAGTTCATCAATATCCAATTGCGATTGTTTCAGCCGCGATTGCAAATCGAGCAGTTGCCGGTGTTTGAATTCCATTTCTTTTTGCTGCTGGCGAATGGCATCCAGTTCCCGTTCGGCTTGCTGCAAATCTTTCAGCAGTTGATGCGCCTGCCGGGTATATGTTTCCCATTCGCGCCGAAGCGTATCTTCGTTACTTAACTCATCTCGCATTTGGGCAATTTGGGCTTCCACCGCCCGAATATCCTGCTCAAAATCGCGCACTTTTTCCGCCGCCCGCTGTTCATATTCATCATACATTCTCAAGCCGAGCACATCCGCCAGAATTTGTTTGCGCTCGGCAGGGGTTTTGGTGGTAAATTCAT
This sequence comes from uncultured Anaerolineaceae bacterium, assembly GCA_964411845.1. Lineage (GTDB taxonomy): Bacteria > Chloroflexota > Anaerolineae > 4572-78 > 4572-78 > JANTHQ01. The sequence continues at coordinate 581 of CAYPNZ010000590.1, read as the reverse complement.
CGGCGTGTCCCTGCAACAAAAACGCGGAATTGACAAATGTATCGTAATCGAGATGCAGCAGGCGGTTGATTTTTGCCTGTGTGCCGCGCACGCCGCCCTCGGTGAGGGTGCGCCAATCGCCGGCATCGGGGGCAAATCCGTGCAGATGGATTTCCGTTTTGCCCCGTTTGCCTTTTTTGCGGCGGCGCAGCACCCGGTAGGTGGCATCGCCCAGCGAGAAGGTGAATTCCACCGACATTTCATCTTCGCCCAGATGGATGAGGTCATCGTCCATTCGGGTGCGGGCTTTGCCCCACAATGCCCAGGTGATGGCATCCAGCAGCGAACTTTTGCCCGCGCCGTTTTCGCCGGTGAGACACGCCACGTGCAAATCGGAAAAATCGAGCGTTTGCGGCATTCGGTATGCCATAAAGTTGTGCAGGGTCAGTTGAATGGGAATCATTTAAACGTCCAGGGTTTCGGGTTTCGGGTTTCAAGTTCAAGGTTTCAGGTTCAAAGTTCAAGGTTGCAGAGTTGCAGGGTTACGGTCAGCCATTAGCCGTCAGCGGTCAGCAATCAGTGGTCACGCATCACGTTTCACG
>CAYPNZ010000589.1:1525-1867 GCA_964411845.1 uncultured Anaerolineaceae bacterium | reverse complement strand
CTTTTCACCAAATTTAATTGCCGGTTGTCAATTTCAAACGGGAAGAGGTAAATTTGGTCATCTGCCAACCGCTGCCGAAAGTGCTCGAAGAGGGTTTGCCGCAACTCGGCGCTGCCGCATTCCGCCACGCTCAACCCGCCGAGGGTGCTTATCTGCAGGGTGGCGGTCATCAACCGAATTTCATCTGCAAAAACATTGGTAATTTTGTTCATTGGCACATACTCGCTGGCAATTGGTGGAAAAGCATCGGGTTTCAAGCAAGTTTCGGGTTCAATGTTTAACGGGGCTATCACTTTTCACCTGCTCACTTTCATTTATTTTGGCGGCTATTGCCGTTTTCCG
>CAYPNZ010000589.1:0-1515 GCA_964411845.1 uncultured Anaerolineaceae bacterium | reverse complement strand
CAGTTCCGATACAACCGGGTGCACATCGAACCAGCCTTTGCCGTTGGGGTAGTAGAGCACCACCAACGATTCGAGGTGGCGCATATCTACATCGGCGCGGCTTTTGGTGTGCGAAACTTTTTTCAGTTGGCGGTAATCGTGATGTTCCAACATCCGGTAATATTCGCTTTTGAGTTTTCCTTTTTGCATTTGAATGATTTGGTGGGAAATTCTGCCGATTTCATATTCGTGACAGTAAACGCAGCAGCCGCGAATAACGCGGATTAGTTCGCGCAGGATGCCGCCGGTCATCTCGATGGCGGCTTCGACGGCGCCCTTTTCAAACAAATCGGGGTGCACTCGCCGGTAGATGATTTCGCGCAGCGTGGTCACATCGGGGCTGGTGTGTGATTCGGGGGAACCGTCTTTTTTCCGCACTTTGAACATCGGCATATAGTGCGTTTCCAAAAATTGTCCCACGTGTTTCGATTGGGTGTCGTACAGCAGCGAAATGGGGGCGGTGTATATCACAAAGCAGTTAAAGGACGTTAGGCTTTTTACGTGTTCCCGAAAAACGTTCAGCGCGGCATCAAGCGGCTGAATTTTGTCGAGGTCGTCAATGATGAGCAATACGCTTTTGCCGGTGACGGCGGCGACATTATCAATGGTCAGGTTGATGAGTCCGATGAGTTCGGGAATGTAGCGGCGAATGCGGGCGCGGATTTCATCGCGCACGGAGCCTTCGCTTTTCAGACGCACGTCAATCAGGCGAATGAGGCTGCCCAGTTCCAAATTGTTGCCATCGGGGTCAATTTCGCCGCCGAAAGCGCTTTCGCCCTGATAGAGCCAGTCGTACACGCGCCGGGCGGGGGTGTCATCCAAATTGTAACCCAGCCGCTCCATTTTTTTGTAGATGCCCAAAATGATGGAAAGTGCCAAGTCTACAAATTCGATGTTGTACAGCCCGACCACTTCGCTGATGGAGTATTGAATGGGGAGTAATTTTTTTTGCAGGACACCGTATTTTCGTTTGCCGTCGCTGCCGGTTTCGATGATATTGACCAGTTTTGAAAGTTCGGTACTTTTGCCGCAACCGGTGTGCCCCACAAAGAGGAATTTGGTGTTGCTGGGTGGTTTCGATTTGACGCCGGCGGTCAGTTCGCCCAATAGCGAGCGGAGTTCGGAGTTGGTGCGGTTGACATAAAACAGGTCGAGCATTTCGCCGTTGAGGGGGCGGAGGTAATTGGTGTTGGCGTATGCCTCCAAAAAGTTATTGGCGGCATTGGCATAATCTTTATGGTGCATAGACACATTCTCCCGGAAAAGTGATGATTGTCATCGAAACGACCGGTCAATTTAACATAATACCATTACATAAAGATTATAACACCGGTTGGAGAATGTGTCAATTTTCTTATGGGAAAAAAGTACTGTGATGCTCGCGGCGAGCGGAGGTGAAGAGGCGTGTCGCGTGAAACGTGAGGCGTGATGCGTATTGCGTATTGCGTATTGCGTATTGCGTAAATTCTGCAACCT
>CAYPNZ010000588.1:0-1870 GCA_964411845.1 uncultured Anaerolineaceae bacterium | reverse complement strand
GTATTGGGTGCTCGGTTCGATTCTGATCTGTTGCGTGCTGCTGATTGTGCCGCGTCAAAACAAGGCATTGCGCAGTTTGGTGCATCAAAAGGTGCTGGCGCGCACCGCCGACACGCTGAATATCGAATTGGCGTTGGTAACGCAAGACGGCAAAACCCGCGATGCCGCCAAACAGGCGGGCATAAAAACCTTTGCCACCGAATGGATTGCCCGCCGCAAAAAATTCATCCGGCAAGAAACCCCCAAAATTGAACCGGAAAAAACCGCGCCGCCCCAATTGAAAGTCATCGCGCCCCCGCCGCGCCGCGTGCGCATTCAAGATAAAAAATTGGTACTGGTCATCGGCAGCGGGCGCGTGGGTTGTTTGCAGCAACTCATCGCGTTGGCGCTGGCGGGAATGCTGGCGTTGGCGCTGACAGTGCTGGTGCTAATTTTAGCGCCCGGCGCCAAAGTTACGCTCATCCCCAAAGTGGATGTCATTTCCACCACCATCACCCTCACCGCCAACCCCGACGGTTCGGTAACGGATATTGACCCGGAAAATAACCTCATCCCCGCCAAACCGATTCAGGTGGAACTGACGCTGTCTACCACCGTAAAAACCATCGACACCGAAAAAGCCCCGACAGATTTCGCCAAAGGGACGGTGGTTATTTTTAACCGCACCCAAGATGAACAGATTGTGCCCATCAGCACCACCGTGCGCACCTCATCCGGCGTGCCCATCGAATTTATCACCACCCAAACCGGCACCGTGCCCGCCGGCACCGGCGCCACCACCCGCACCACCATCATCGCCGTAAAACCGGGACCCGGCGGAAATGTGCTTGCCGGGCAGATAAACCATTTTGCCAACCCGTCGCTCGGTTTGCTGGTGCGCGTCATCAACGACCAGCCCACCGGCGGCGGCTCGGTGCGCGAAGCGGGGGTGGTGACCGATGAAGATAAAGACCGGGTGCGCTCGAAATTGCGGCAACTCATTCAGCAGGAAGGCTACGCGCAAATGCAGGCGGAATTGGACGCGCAGGAATACATCCCCCCCGAAAGCCTGCAAGTGATTGAACTCGATTTGACATACGATAAATTTTCGGGAGATGTGTCGGACACGCTGGGCGCAGAAATGCACGCCGTGGTGCGCGGCACGGTGGTTGCCGACTATAATGCCAACCGGCTGGCATATTTGGCGCTGCTGCAAGAGGTTCCGCCCGGCAAAACGCTGTTGCCCAAAGGATTGCGGTTTACGGCGGGCGGCATTCAAGCCGTTACCGACCGCGCTGTCACCTTCCCCGTTACCGCCGAAGGGTTGGTGGTTTCGGAAATTGACATCGGGCACGTGAAAGATGCCATCGTCTTCAAACCCATCGGCGAGGCGCAAAAATGGATGAGCGATAATCTGCCGATTGTCGGCGTGCCGGGGGTAGATGTCGAACCGAATTGGCTGGGGCGTTTGCCCGCGCTGGCATCGCGCATTTCGGTGGAAGTAAAAGATGTATCGCCGCTGATTTTCGGAGAAGGGGAATGACCCGCATTTTGGCGCTCGACTGGGGTGAAAAACGGGTGGGGGTGGCATTTTCCGAAGGATTTTTCGCCAGCCCGCACAGTGTCATTCAGCGCGGCAGTAACGCGGAAACGTATGCCAAAAGCGAAGCGCTGGTTGCCGAAACCGGCGCGGAACTGCTGGTGATGGGGCTGCCGACAACCTTCAACCCCGATGAACCGCTCGGCTTTCAGGCAAAACGGGTACTGAAACACCGCAACGCGCTGGCGGAGCGGCTGGCAATCCCCGTCAAAATGGTGGATGAAACCTACACCACCGTAGATGCGGAGTCATATTTGCGTCAAGCGGGCAAAAAGGGGAGAATCCCCATAG
>CAYPNZ010000587.1:0-1872 GCA_964411845.1 uncultured Anaerolineaceae bacterium | reverse complement strand
AAATTTTTCACCGGAATCACATCGAAAGTTGTAGGGGCGGCTCGCGAGCCGCCCCATACAGAAACAATTACAGCCAACCGGCAGTTTTAAAATTTACTTTGCAACAGCCCTGCCAAGACCTGTTATCTCTTTGACATTTGCGCCAAGCGGTGATACCATCTCCATAGATTTTATGCGCGGGCATTCCGCATGATTATTCATTCAAACTGTGTGCCATACCTTGCCCACGGCTGGCATACCACAAAATTATTATGACTGTTGAACTCATTTTTCGTTTGGTGGGCATGGTTGTTTTTGCAATTATCGGGGCGCAGGTAAGCCGTTATTTGCAAATTTATCCCAGCACCCAAACCACCCGATTGTCCATTGCGATGGCATTATCTTTTGCTGCGCTTGGATTGCTGATAACGCCATGGATCACCGTTCGCCCGTACAAATGGATACGCTACCAAATTAAACGGATGCCGGCATCGCGGCTATTGTCGGCGGTGTTCGGGTTGACCATCGGGCTGGCAATTTCGGCGCTGTTGGTGCCCACACTGGCAAAATTGCCCCCCCCGTTCAGCCAAATTTTACCGCTGACTTTCAGCATCATTTTCGGCTATGTAGGCATTGCCATTATGGTGATGCGCCATCAAGATATTGTGGCAATCCTTTCGCCCGCCGGCGCATGGACAAACCCGCGCACCGGACGCAAATCAATGGCGGCAACCCCCGATGTCATTTTGGTTGATTCCAGCGCTATCATTGACGGACGCATCGCCGACATCAGCCAGACGGGTTTTGTGCGCGGCACGCTGCTTGTTCCCCGTTTTGTGCTGCTGGAAGTGCAGCATATCGCCGATTCATCCGACCCGCTGCGGCGCAATCGCGGGCGGCGCGGGCTGGAAATATTGAACCAACTACAAGAATCGTCCATCATTCCGGTGCGCATTACCGACCGCGATGTGGAACACGTCCGCGAAATTGACGACAAATTGGTTATGCTGGCAAAACAGTTGCAGTGCCCCATTTTAACCACCGATTACGGCTTAAATCGGGTGGCAAAATTGCAGGGTGTGCTGGTACTGAACATCAACGAACTGGCAAACGCCGTGAAAAACGTTTACCTGCCCGGCGAAACGCTGGCTATCCGCATTATTCAACCCGGCAAAGAACCGCGTCAGGGCGTGGGCTATCTGGATGACGGCACAATGGTGGTGGTGCAAAACGGCGCACGCTATATTGATAACACCATCCAAGTAACGGTAACCAAAGTGCTGCAAACCACCGCCGGGCGGATGATTTTCGCCGAACCGGATATTTAGTTATTGGAGATTGGAGATTGGCTGTTTGCCGAAACCTGAAACCTTATGACCATTAAACTTTACAACTCGCTCACCCGCAAAAAAGAAATCTTCAAACCCATCGAAGAAGGATTCGTCGGCATTTATGTGTGCGGTCCCACCGTGTACGGGCATTCGCATTTGGGACACGCCAAAAGTTACGTCTCTTTCGATGCTATCATCCGCTATTTTCGATATGCCGGCTATCATGTGCGCTATGTGCAAAATATTACCGACGTGGGGCATCTCACCGATGATGCCGACGAAGGCGAAGATAAAATCCTGCGGCAGGCACAAAAAGAGCGCGTCGAACCGATGGAAATTGTCGAGCGATACACCCGCAGTTATTTTGAAGATATGGACGCGCTCAACGTGCAGCGTCCCGACATTTCGCCGCATGCCGCCGCGCATGTCCCCGAGCAAATCGAACTGATTGAAGAATTACTCGCCGGCGGACACGCCTACGAAAAAAACGGCTCGGTGTATTTTGATGTTTCCAGTTACCCCGATTACGGGCAACTTTCCGGGCGAAAAGTGGAAGATTTGG
>CAYPNZ010000586.1:0-1874 GCA_964411845.1 uncultured Anaerolineaceae bacterium | reverse complement strand
TATGACCGTAACTATTGGAAAGACATTCAAAGCCACACCGAAGAACTGGATGCGCTGATTGAAGAATTTAACGCCAAAGTCGGGTTGTTGAAATAGAAAGTTGTGCAAAAATGTATCGGGGCACGCAACGGCGTGCCCCTTTTTTTGCCAAAATTTATCCCGCCGCCATTTGCGCATCTTCCGCTTTGGCGATGCGGATACCCTCTTTTTCATCAACCCGGCTGAGCAACAACCCGCCCACGGCGAAGAAGATAATGATGGAAACAATGCTCAACCGGCTGGAACCGGCAACTTGCCCCACCACGGCAAACAGCAGCGGACCGGCTATCCCCGCAAATTTGGAACTCATTCCGTAAAAACCGAAAAACTCGGCGGTTTTGGCTTTGGGTGTCATTGCCCCGTACAGCGAGCGGCTGAGCGCTTGCGAACCGCCCTGCACCATCCCCACCATAAAACCGAGTGCCCAGAAATGCCACGCTTCGCTTAAAAAATAACCAAAAATTGAAATAAGGGTGTATACCGCCAGCCCCACATAAATGCTGTTTTTGGTGCCGATTTTTTTCGCCAGCCAGCCAAAGGCAAAAGTAAACGGAATGCCGACAAATTGCACCATCAGCAGCGTGCCGATGAGCGTGGTTGAATCGATACCCACTTCCGCGCCGTAAATGGTTGCCATTTTGATAATCGTGCCGATGCCGTCGTTATATACCCAAAAGGCAATCAGAAAGATGAATAACTGCCGATAATGCCGAATCTCGCGGAACGTAACGCTTAACCGGTGGAACCCGGCGCGCACCGGATTGGGATGTTCATCGGCGCGGCGAGAAGCGGGCGGTTCTTTCACGTTTTTCAAAATGGGGATGGTGAAGATTGCCCACCAAATTGCCACCGATACAAACGATAGCCGCGTTGCCAGTTCCGCATCGGGCATTAACTGAATCATAGCGATATTCACTGCCAGCACCAACCCGCCGCCGATGTATCCGAAGGCGTACCCGCGGGTGGAAACTTGGTCAATATCTTCCGGTTTGGCGACATGTGGCAGCAGCGAGTTGTAAAACATATCCGACCCGGCAAAACCGATATTGCCGACGATAAAAAACAGGCTGGCGATGAACCAATCGCCGGTGCGGACGAAATAGAGCAGCGCGGTGGCAACAATACCCATTGCGGCGAAATATGCCAAAAATTTCTTTTTCACGCCGGAAAAGTCGGCGATGGCGCCCAATATTGGCGATAGAAATGCCACAATCAGCAGGGCGATGGTGGTGGTGTACCCCCAATAGGCGGTGGCAATGTTCGGGTCAAGGTTTGCGCCGGCAACTTTGCTGTAATACACCGGCAGCACGGCTGCCATAATGGTGGTGGCAAAAGCGGAGTTTGCCCAATCGTACATTGCCCAGGCGTTAACAACTTTGCGGTAGGCTTTTTCTGCGGCGGTTTTGGTCATTGTTTGTCTCCCCTCTATTTTATTTGCTCACCGAAATTTTATCGGCGAGTAAATTTAGCATGAATGTGCGCCGTCCCGCGCTGAAAAAATCAATGGTCACCATCGTGTCGCTGCCGCTTTCAAAAACAGATTCAACCACCCCTTCGCCGAAATGGGTGTGCTCCACCCGCATACCCTCGGTCAGTTGAATCTGCGGCATCGGCGATGAATCGGCATCAATGGCGGCATCGGAAAATTGACGGTCGTGCCACAGCATTGAATACCCGCCCAAATCACGCTCGGTGCGCACTTTTCGGCGTAAGTCGCTGGCAATGGTGCGAGCACGGCTTAATTGTTCCAACAATGCGCTTTTTTCATCCAGCGGACGGGCATTGTCTTTTGCCAACATGCGGCTGGCGCGGCTCATAGCCTCTTCCAGTGCGCT
>CAYPNZ010000585.1:0-1875 GCA_964411845.1 uncultured Anaerolineaceae bacterium | reverse complement strand
TTGCAAAAGTAACTTTGGAAAGTAATTTCTTGACCGGAACAAGCGTGTTTTTTGCCCATGTCATTCCCGCAAAAGCGGGAATCCATATCTTTCTTCCGGATTCCGGATATTTCCCTGCGGGAAATTCCGGAATGACAGATTTATGCAAGAGGTTCAATGTCTGTTTTCTCGTTGAATCCCGGTCAACCTGAATTGCTGTCGCCTGCAGGCAAACCCTTTTTCACCTTCGGCGTAAATTACGAAGGCTATTTCGACCGCACGTGGGCAATGTGGCGTCCCGGTCTGTTCGATTTGGATTTGATTGAGCGCGATTTTGCCAAAGCCCGCGCCGGCGGCTTTAACACGGTGCGTCTTTTCGTGCAGAAAGAAAATCACGATGAAGTGAACCGCGGCGAGTGGCAACGGTTTGATGCGGTGGTCAATTTGGCGGAACGGTACAATTTGGCGGTGATGCTTACCTTTAACGATGCCCACTTGCCGCATTTGGCGCAGGTTGGCGAGTTTAACGCCAAAATTGCGGCGCATTTTCGCGGGAATCCGGCAATTCACAGTTGGGATTTGGAAAACGAGCCGCGGCTGTACAATTTGCTGGTGGCAACCTACCCCAACGGTGCGTGCCCGCTGCTTACTTCGGCGCTGATTGACCATTACGGCGAGTTTATTCCCCGCAGTAAAATTGATATGAACCGCATACCGGGGCTGCTGCGCGGCGATGCCAACAAAGCCTACTATTATCGCAACGCGGTTGAGGCGTATATTCGCTTTGGGCAGCAGGCAATGATGTCCGGCATGCCGTCCATTGTAGATTTTATGTTCAGCGGGCAAGCGTCGGAATGGCGGCAGTTTCTAAAATTGCTCAACGATACCGTTGCGGCATGGCTGGCGCCGCAAATGGCACCGATGAAAGCCGCCGACCCGCAGCGACTTTTTTCGGTGGGTTGGAATTGGGAGGCTTTGGCGGCACTGCCTGCCAACCGTGCGCTCGATTTTCATCAAATTCACAAATATGGAAAAACGGTGGGTTACACCAAATTGAACAACATTTTCAGCATGCTGAAAGCCTTGCAGCGCGTTTTCCCCACCCAGCCGATTATTATGGGCGAGTTTGGCTATTCCACCGACGAAAGCGAATCCGCCGAAATGCACCGCCCGATTGACCCGCGCATTACTGCGCTGCACGAAGCGGCGATGATGTGTTTTTTACGGGCGGAAGGATTTGCCGGCGGCATCAAATGGATGCTGAACGATGTGCGGAATGCCACCAATCCGTTTGAGGCGGGGTTGGGGATGTATGCCGACGGCGACCGTCCGAAACCGGTGCGCCGCATTTTTGAGCATTTGGCATCGCTGTGGCGGCAAACGGAAGACCGCGGGCAATTGCGGGTGCTGCCCGATAGCCGCACACACATTCGGGTGCATTATTTGTGCGAAAGCGGCGGATTCAGTGGCGGCGGCGGCGATGAACCCCCGCTGGCATGGCAGGCGAATGTCCCCGCCACGGTACTGACCACATGCGATGTCAGCGGGCAAATTCGGGTGGAAACGGACGCATCGTTGCGGGTATCGCTGGTGCTGCCGCAACTGTCGCCGCGGTGGCACGGTGCGCAGGCGGCGGTCTATCGGTTGGGAGATGAGGGGTTTACACCGGAGGGGGTTCAAACCGCGGCAGCGGTGCAGGTGCAGGCGGATGCGGATTCGCCGCGGCTCATTTCACCATTGTGAAAAAAGGTGGAGGCGCAAAAGTAAGTGATACGTCATTGCGAGGGCGCAGCCCAAAGCAATCTCCGTGTGCCATTGTCGGGGATTGCTTCGCCTTCGGCTCGCAATGACAATTGCCATCACTTACAATTGAGCCACTTCCCCCAAAAAATAAAC
>CAYPNZ010000584.1:0-1890 GCA_964411845.1 uncultured Anaerolineaceae bacterium | reverse complement strand
ACAGCCATATATTGTGGACAGCAGTAAATTTGAAAAAGCTTTCGGGGTGCAAGCAACCCCTATGGAAAAAGCCATTACGGAAACCGTTGCTTGGTTTAAAACCCGCTTCAAAGGTTAATATGACAGAAAAACCTCGTGTGGTCGTCGCAATGAGCGGCGGCGTGGATAGTTCGGTGGCGGCGGCGCTGCTGGTGAAACAGGGCTACGATGTGGTCGGTATGATGCTGCGCCTCTGGTCGGAAGCCGGCGGCGCGGCAAACCGTTGCTGCACACTGGATGCAATTGACGACGCCCGCGCCATTGCCGGCATGCTCGGCATACCGTTTTATGTGCGCGACTATAAAAATATTTTCAAACGAACCATCGTTGACCCGTTCATCGAAGCCTATGCCGCCGGACAAACACCCAACCCGTGCCTCACCTGCAATCGGGTTATCCGTTTTGAAATGCTGCTGAATGAAGCGTTGGCGCTCGGTGCGGAATATCTGGTCACCGGGCATTATGCCCGCGTGCGTCAAAATGAAACGGGCGAATGGGAACTGTGGCGTGGCATTGACCCCACCAAAGACCAAAGTTATGTGCTGCACAGTCTGAATCAGCAAAATTTGCCGCACGTCTTTTTCCCGCTGGGCGATTTTACCAAAGAACGGGTGCGCGAAATGGCACAAGCATTTGACCTGCCGGTGTTCAACAAGCCCGACAGCCAAGACCTGTGCTTTTTGGGTGACGGCGGCTATCGCGGGTTTTTGCAGCGCAACGCCCCCGAAACCCTCACCCCCGGCGAAATTGTGGACACGCGCGGCAATGTGCTCGGCACACACAGTGGCTTGCCGAATTACACCATCGGGCAGCGAAAGGGGCTGGGCATTTACCGCCCCGAACCGACCTTCGTGCTTGCACTCGACCCCGTTCGCAACCGCGTTATCGTCGGCAGCCGCGAAGAATTGGGACGCGACACACTGACCGCGCACAGCGTAACATACGTTTCCGGCAAGCCCCCTGCCGAACCCATCCGCGTGCAGGCGAAAATCCGTTACAAATCGCGCCCCGTGCCCGCCACCGTCACCCCGCTGGACGGAAATCGGCTGCACGCCAAATTCGATACCCCGCTGCCCGACATCACCCCCGGACAGGGTTTCGTCTTTTACGACGGCGATAAAGTGCTCGGCGGCGGTACCATCGAAATGCAAACAACGAGTGACGAATAGCGAATCCACGAATCGCTCATTTTCCCCGCATCTGCTATAATCCCGTCATCATTATTCCGGAGTGAATGTATGGAAAACCACAGCGATTCAACCATTGTGGGACCGTCACTGGTTCCAAAATTGGAAATACTGCGCGGAGACGGACGGGGCACAACCTTTACCCTTAAATTTAAAACCCGTTTGGGGCGCGAAACCGATAACGACATCATCATCCCCGACCCCAAAGTTTCGCGCTACCACTGTCAGGTCACCTTTGAAGACGGCAAATGGGTGCTCACCGATTTGGGCAGCGCCAACGGAACCCTGCACAACGGCATGCCTGTCACCGTGCCGCAAACCCTCACGCACGGCTCGCAAATTACGCTGGGCGATACCGTGCTGGCGTTTGTTGACCCGATGGATGCCGCCGAGCAGCCGATTGACCCCGGCGCAACCATCATCGGCGGGAAATTGCCGCCCGCAAAAGTTGCCAAACCCGCCGCCAAATCGAATATGCCGGTGTGGCTCGGCGGGGCAGCGGTACTTTTGCTGCTGATTGCCGCCGTCGCCGTGCTGCTGTGGCTGCGCCGCACCCCCGCCGAAACGCCCGCCGCGGCGGCTACCGCCAAACCAACCATCGCGCTCATCCGCACCACGCCGGTCAACAAAGCGCTGGTGCTGAAATATGAAGACGATTTCAGCG
>CAYPNZ010000583.1:0-1893 GCA_964411845.1 uncultured Anaerolineaceae bacterium | reverse complement strand
GAACAAATCTTTCAGATAGACGAATTCCACTGCCAGCGGCAACGCCAGCCCGACCAGCACCAGCACCAGCGCGAATTTTTCGGCGGGAAAATCTATCGGCGCGGCAGCCGGTTCTTTCGGTGTGCCCGCCCACAGATGCGCCAGCGCCCAGCCGGTTAACCCGCCCAGCAGCAGAAATGTCCACGGGGTGGTCAACCGCCGCCGCATAATTTCCCGCAGCAAATCGTTCACCGATGCCCCGTTCAGTGCGGATTGCACATTCGGGTCGTTCAGCACATTTTGCACAAAGGCGCGTCCGCCGGGCAGCACCAAAAATGCCGTCACCAGCGCGCCCAGCAGCACCACCGGACCCAACACCGTCACCGACAGCGCGCCGCCGAGTTCCTGCCGCCAGCGCCATTTTGCCCGCCGCGAAACCATCGTCAGCAGCGCGGTGACCATCAGCAGAAAAGGACCGAAAAAGACCACAAATTGTCGCAGCCGGGTGGGATTCCACAGATTGGGCAGAATGCCCCCCGCCTGCGATTGAAAACTGAGATAGAACGGCAGATAGACGATACCCGCCAGCCCGGCGAAAATTCCCGCGCCGATGACGGCTTCGGTGAGCCGCGCCCGTCCCAGCCACAGCACAAATGCCAGCCCGAAAACCGCCAGATAGATGGGCAAATCCCACGTGTTCAAAAAACCGAGCGCGCCGATGGCGATGACCGTCAGCGCGAAACCGAGCCGCCCGCCGGTGGCATTCACCAGCGCGGAAAATCCGGCGGTGAATGATGTTGGCAGGGTGTCGGGGCGTTTTGCCAGCAGTAAATTCAACGCCAGCGCGATTGCCAGCAGCACAAACGGCAGCGCCAGCACATGGGGATGCACATCACCGAGCATGAAACTGAAAAACGGGAATTCGTCAATCATTTCCTGCGGTTGTCCGGTCAGCGAATAGTCGAGCACCACCCGCGAACCGCGCCACCACCATAAAAATCGGGTGGGCAGCCAGCCGCCGCCCGCCGCCGGTGCATCGCGCAGGTCGAGAATATCGAGCCACTGCCAAAATCGCGCCGACAGCAGTCCGCGGGCGTGCAGCACTTCCAGCAGCCCTTCCCAGTGCCCCATCATACCCACAAAAAGCGCTCCCAGCAGCCCCGCCGAGCGAATCGCGCCGGTGGCGACGCTCATTTCGGGGTGGTGGCGGCGTTCATACAGTGCAATCAAATTGGCGGTAATGCCAAACGCGCCGGTGAGCGTCATAGCAAAAAGGGTGGGGATGAACAGATTGAAGGCAGTGGTCGGCACAATACCGCTCAATCGCGCCGGTATGGACATCAGCACATAACCGAAATAATAGTAACTGATGCCGTAACCTGCCAGCCACGGGTCGCGCGGCGGAAACGCGGGACTGAGCAGGGTGGAATTGACGAACGCCGTTTCCATCCATTTTTCGCCGCCCGCCGTTTCGATGGCGGGATTGTAACTTTTGAACACCGCCCAGCCGACCAACGCCAGCGCGAAAAGCGTTTCCACCGTCAATACGTATTTCAGGTGTGATTGCAGCCAGCCGCGCAGCGAGTCGCGGCGGTGTTGCCACTGCCACCATCCGCCCAGCCCGCCGACAATCACCATCGCCAGCACCGTGCCGCCGAGATTGTTTTTCAGCAAGCCGAATGTCCCGCCGAACCACAGCACAAACCCCGTCAGCAGCAACCCGGTCGGGCGCGCAAAAGCATAGCCGCGGTCCGGCAGGTTTTTCAACAGCCGAAACGCCACCGCCAGCCCAATGAGGTTGAACAGTTGCAGGATTATCCAGAATGTGAAGGTGTACAGCAGGATGTTTTCAAGTCCCAATCTTCAAATCCAAAGGCATTATGAAACGCGCATCACATTTTCACAAATCTAAAT
>CAYPNZ010000582.1:0-1906 GCA_964411845.1 uncultured Anaerolineaceae bacterium | reverse complement strand
AGACACAAAAACGATTTTATCTCGGGTAGGTGACCACGCCGGGTCATAGGCAATTCCGTTTTCAAAAGCGGTTAACTGTTGGGTAACGTGATACAGTGAATCTTCATAATAAACATCCGGCACACGTTTGCCCTGTGCCCGCAACGATTCCTGCACAAACGCCCGAAAGCGTAAATCGGCAGAAAAGCGGTCTCGCGCTTTTGCCGTATCGTAAAATGCGCGCCCGCTCAACAATCGCACGTTTTTTCCGTCGGCATCCATCACATATAACAGCGGGTAGAGTCCGGTTTCTTCTTTTGTGCCGGCGCGGTCAGAAAGAAACGCAATTTTCCCCACCAACTGCGCCGGTACGGCTTGATACCCCGGCGTGGGGGTAAACGTGGGAACAGGTGTCATTTCTGCAAAAATGGGGGTGGGGGTTGCCGTCCAAATCATACCATACAGATAGGCTTCGGCGGTTGCCACATCGTGGTAATATACGGCAGTCGCTGCATTTTGCGGTGTGGGAAACGGCGTAACCACATAGGGGGTTGCCCAATTTGTCGGAACCGGTGTGCTGGTGCCATATAATGCGGCGTTGAAAGTAGCGGTGGCGGCAACTGCCGCGCGGGTAACAATATTCTGTGGTGTCGGTGTGCTGGTTACATATTCATACTCGATGGAACGGGGCGTGGGGGTTGCCGTCCACACGTTCAGCGGCGTGGGGGTTGCCGTGCCGAACGCATCGGCGGCGGCGGTGGCAACTTTGGCATAATAGGTTGCTGTGGCATTGTTTGCCGGCAGCGGTGTTGCCGTCACAATGATGGGGGTGACCCACTCCGGCGGCAACGGGGTTGGAGTGTTCAATACATCCGGTTTGATGGCAACCGCCGTGAGTTGGTTTTCCGGCGTGGGGGTGGGGGTGATGATGACGAAATCGCCCGGTTGCGTGACAATCCACAACACCGGTTTACGGCTTAACGCCATTAAATCATCGCTGGTAAACGCATCGTCGCCATTACTGATGCTCAGCAATCGTTCCGCACTGACGGGACGACCATCCGGCTGCCATTTATCCGCTTCGGCGGTGCTTTTCACCGATAACGTGTCGGCATCGAATCCGCTATCCCACGTGAAGAGATTATTTTCCCCGGTTTGCGGACCAACCAAACGAATTGACACCATCCCGTTTTGGATATGGCGCTCCAATACGGCTAATTGCTCGGGACCGAATTTAAAAACATTTACATTCCCCGCGCGCAGTTCTGCAGGCGTGAAATCGGGCAAAAGTGTTGTTTCGGCATTGGTTTCTTTCAGTTTGTCAAAACTAACCAGCGACCAGATGTCATCAATGGCGGCATCCAGAATTTCCGCTTGCCAAGTTCCATCCGTCCCCAAGTTTTTGTCACCCAAACCGACCATGGCTACACCTGCCCACACGATATGCGATGCAGGCGGCAGTCCATTTAAGTTGAATTGCACCATTCCGAAATAGGTGCTGTCTCGAAAATGCCCGACGTGAATGTTGGGGTCGTTAAAATGGCTGCTGTTATCGAGGCTGGAAGCCCAACCTACCGCGCCCGTTTCCGGCGGAAAGGCAATTACCACCCCACCCGGTGGCGGCGTTGGAATGCGCATTACAACGTGATTTTTCCCGCCGGCAACGGGCAGTTTCGGCAGAAACGGGGTTGCAGTCGCCGATGGGGTTGGCGTGGATGACGGTGTGGCACGATGCGGCAGCACAACGGCTTCGGCTGTCATTGTGCTGCCGGCAATTGTTACATACGATGGCATTTCGGCAATGCTGGTATTGTACCAATGCACGACAAAACCGATGCCCCCGACAATACCGGCAACAATTAAAATTGTTATAATCCACCCGGAAAAAGCGGAATGTGTTTCTTGTGGCATCACTAGCAACGAGGCT
>CAYPNZ010000581.1:0-1910 GCA_964411845.1 uncultured Anaerolineaceae bacterium | reverse complement strand
GGGGCAAATTGCAAATTACACAAAATACGTGTATCAGTCAAAAAACACCACTACCAATTTTTCATTATTCACTATTCGTTGTTCATTGCTTTTAATTGTCTTCGTAGCCGTCGGGGTGTTTTTGGAACCACTGCCACGCGCTTTCGATGATGCTGCGCAGGTCGGGGTATTGTGGTTCCCAGCCCAATTCACGGCGGATTTGCTCGCTGTCGGCAATGAGAATGTCGGGGTCGCCGGGGCGGCGGGGTCCAATTTCGATGGGGATGGGGTGCCCGGTGATTTCACGGGCGGTTTCCACCACTTCCATAATGCTGTACCCTTTGCCGTTCCCCAGATTGTAGGTGCGGCTGCCGTTGTCCAGTGCCCGCAAAGCGAGAATGTGTGCCTGCGCCAAATCGAGCACGTGAATGTAATCTCGAATGCAGGTGCCGTCGGGCGTATTGTAATCGTCACCGAAAACGATGAGTTTATCGCGTTTGCCGCGCGCCACTTCCAGCACGATGGGAATCAGATGCAATTCGGGGTCGTGGTCTTCGCCATGCAGTTCCGATGCGCCCGCCGCGTTAAAATAGCGCAGGGCGGCAAATCGAAAATCGTAAATTTTGTCGAGCCAGTGCAAAAATCGCTCGATGATGAATTTCGATTCGCCATACGGGCTGCCGGGCACAATGCGCTCGGTGGCGGCGATGGGAATTTTCTCCGGGTCATCAAACAGATTCGCCGTGGAAGACAGAATGAATTTCCGCACCCCGTGTTCCACCGCCGATTGCAGCAGATTCAGCGCGTTGGTCACGTTTTCGCCCAAATAGCGGAACGGTTTTTCCATTGATTCACCCACCAGCGTGTGCGATGCGAAATGCATGATGGCATCAATGGGATAGGTTTCCAGCACATCATCTATTTCGGCGCGGTTTGCCAAATCGCCCTGAATGAAAATGGCGGCATGGTCAACCGCGTCGCGGTGTCCCTGATAGAGGTTATCGAACACCACCACCGATTCGCCCTGCCGCACCAATTCTTCTACCACATGACTGCCGATATACCCGGCGCCGCCCGTTACTAAAATATTCACCGTTTACCTCCGAATGTGTTACAGCGTTACAGGTACATTTGCCTGCCCTGCCATTATACCAGATGGACAACGGGGCAAGCAAAGAATCTCTGCCGTTTCAATTTTCGCCCGGCACTGCGAACAAACCCGCCGGTGCATTGTCCAACGGCAAAACCGACCGCGCCGCCAGCGTCAGGTCATCTCTGCCCGTGTGAATTTCCACCCGCACCACCCGCGCCGCCGATTCATCGAGCCAAATTTTTGCCGATTGCCCGTTTGCCCAGCCGAAAGTATAGCGCACCGGCGAGCCTTTTCGCACGGCGACAGTTTGCGGCGTTTGCGCCAGGGTGCGGTCAATCAGCGCCAGCGCATCGGTGACGGGCGAAAACGGCAGCGACGCATCGCCGTACACCCTCGGCACCGATTCTTCCAGCCGGTTGAAAATTACTGCCGCCGCGCCGTCATTCACATAAACCAATCCCACCAGTGACGGCGACGGCGCTTCCAAAATTTCCAGCCGCTGTGCAGCGTGCCCCGCGGTCGTCCACCCTTCAAACACCACCGAGCCGTTCAGCGGCATTTGCCGCCACTGCAATTCCCATTCGCCGCGGGCATCCGCCCGCCATGCCGATTGCACCCGCGTCTGTGCCTCGGCGGGTGAAACCGGTATCGTTGTGCCACACGCCGTCAGCAGCGAAAAAAACAACACGCAGAGCACCCAAATTTTGCTGATTCTCACCGGGTTTTTCCTTTTGAAGCAATGATAGTTGTTCTTTCGACACCTTTTCGTACAATGACAAACAGTGAATCACGAATCACGAATCACGAATCACGAATCACGAATCACGAATCACGAATC
>CAYPNZ010000580.1:0-1911 GCA_964411845.1 uncultured Anaerolineaceae bacterium | reverse complement strand
CACCTACGGTTGGGTGGATAAAGATGCCGGCATCGCCCGCATCCCCATTGACCGCGCCATAGATTTGGCGCTGGAACAGGGCTACCCCGTGAGAGAAGGGCAATAACGATGAATCTTCGGCATTGGGGGCAAATGTTTGCGCTGGCATTGCTGCTGGTGTGGGGCGGTATGGTTACGGTCGCTGCCGATGGTCCCGGCGACGTTTCAAACCCCAAAACGCAAAGTGCCGCCATTTCGCAGGTTCGATTCGACCAGAATTTGGGGGCGCAATTGCCGCTGGATGCCACCTTTACCGACGAAACCGGCGCACAAAAACCTCTTTCCGCCTATTTTGGCGACCGCCCGGTGATATTGGTGCTCTCGTATTTTCGCTGCCCCAACTTGTGCGGGCTGGTCTATTCGGGGCTGGTTTCCAGTTTGCAGCAGATAGATTTTACGGTGGGCAACCAATTCGATGTGATTGTTTTCAGCATTGACCCCACCGACACCGCCGCCGATGCCGCCGCCAAAAAAGCCGAATTGCTGGCAAAATACAATCGCCCGCAAAGCGCCGACGGCTGGCATTTTCTCACCGTTGATTCCGACGCGCAGATAAAAAAAGTGGCGGATGTGGTCGGCTTTTCATACGTGTACGATGAAAAAATCAAACAGTATGCCCATCCCGCCGGTATTGTGGTTGCCACCCCCGATGGAAAATTGACCCGTT
The DNA here is from genome assembly GCA_964411845.1 of uncultured Anaerolineaceae bacterium. Taxonomy (GTDB): domain Bacteria; phylum Chloroflexota; class Anaerolineae; order 4572-78; family 4572-78; genus JANTHQ01. Next base: position 1,205 of record CAYPNZ010000580.1, on the reverse strand, counting down.
ACCTGTACGGGTTGGAATTTTCGCCCAACGATTTGCGATTAAGTTTGGTGGAAGGCGCACAAAATAAAATCGGTTCGCCGGTTGACCAAATTTTGCTGCGCTGCTTTCGATACGACCCCAAAACGGGACAATACACGCTGGCAATTATGACCATCATCCGTTTTGCCGGTATTGTCACCGTGTTGATAATGGGGTCGGGCTGGTGGATATGGATGCGGCGGCAAAAACGAATGCAAAAAACCGCCGCGTAACCATGAAATTCGTAAACTTTTCAACAAAGACAGGAAAAACTTATGTTTGATTTCCAAATTCTTCCCAGACAAGCCTCTACTATTGCCGGGCAGGTTGATGCCTATTTTTGGACATTGGTATGGCTATCGGTTATTTTGGGCGGCGCCGTAGCGACACTCTTTCTCTATTTCTTCATCCGTTACCGGCGGGGCAACAAAGTCAGCCGCAAGTTGGTTGCCAACGAACGCCGCGAGCGAATGATTGAAATTACGTGGACGGTTTTACCCGTATTTTTGGCAATTGGTATGTTCGGCTGGTCAACATCCATCTATTTCAATATGATTCGCCCCCCCGCCGACGCGATGGAAATTCAGGTGGTCGGCAAACAATGGATGTGGCAAATTCAGCAGCCCAACGGTCGCCGCGAAATTAACGAACTGCACGTACCGGTAAACCAACCCGTAAAACTGCGTATGATTTCGCAGGACGTGATTCACTCGTTTTTTGTGCCGGCTTTTCGCGTAAAACAAGACGTACTGCCGGGGCGATACACCACCCTGTGGTTCAACCCGACCGAAGTGGGCGAGTACCACCTCTTCTGCGCCGAATATTGCGGCACAAACCATTCTGACATGACCGGCACGGTATATGTGATGGAACCCGCCGATTACGAGGCGTGGCTTGCCGAAGAAGGCGGTACAGCCGTAACCGGTTTGGAGGGCGAATCGTTATCGCCGGAAGCGGCGGGCGCGGCGCTGTTTGACCAACTGGGTTGTTCCGGCTGCCACAAGCCCGATGTGCGCAGTGTGGGTCCGGCGCTGGGCAGTATTTTTGGCACCACGGTAGAACTGGAAAGCGGCGAAGTGGTCACTGTGGATGAAGAATATCTGCGCCAATCAATTTTGTTGCCCAACGAGCAGGTTGTTAAAGGATTTGCCCCGATTATGCCGACCTTTGAAGGGCAGGTGTCGGAA
>CAYPNZ010000579.1:0-1920 GCA_964411845.1 uncultured Anaerolineaceae bacterium | reverse complement strand
CCAATAATGCCATAATTTTGACTTTGTCAAATCCTCGACTGCGTAAGGTGAGTTACTTTGGGAAATAATTTCTCAACCGGAAGAGGTGGATTTTTACGAGATTATGCCAATGTCATTCCCGCGTTCGCGGGAATCTATACATTTTTATGGATTCCGGATATTTCCCTGCGGGAAATTCCGGAATGACATTTCACTTGACAGACGTACAAACTCCTTAACCTGAAGCTGTTACCAATGATCTCAAACCTTATTTTTCTCTGTGTCTCTGTGGTTTAATTTTAATCCTTTTTTCAGTAGAGTCATTTCAAATAACGTAAACTCAAATTGCAATTGATACCGAGGTTCATTCATTATGCACCGCCGAACGTTCCTGCGACTTTCAATTGTTTTTACGCTGGTGTGGACTGCGTTTGTGGCAGCCTTCGCCGCCATTCACGCCCAATCTTCCCCAACCAACCTGCTCGCCGACCCCGGTTTTGAAACCGGCACCCCCGCTCGTTGGACACCCAAACCCGCCACCACCCGTTTCACCGTCACCAACACACACGTATTTTCAGGACAATTTGCCGCCGCCGTCGGCAGCAATGGCAGCACCGCCACCAAATCAATTGTGCAGACCGTGCCCGTCACCGGCAGCGAAACCTATCTGCTGGCAGGTGCGGCGCTGAAAAATGACCCCGCTGTGCGGTACGCCCGCCTGCGGCTGGGATGGTATGCCGCCGCCGACTGCACCGGCAGCCAACTTTCCACCGCCGACACCACCGAATTGACTGCCGACAGCCCCGATTTTACAGTGCTGTCCGCCACGGTAACCGCCCCCGCTGCCGCCCGCTGCGCCGAAATTCGCGCCCAGATGCGCCCGCTGGATGCCCGTCCGGCGGGTGTTTTTTTTGACAACCTGTTTTTTGCGCCCGTTCCCGCTGCGCCACCGCCCCCCGCGCCCGCCCCGCCTGTTGCGCTGAAAATCACCGAAGTGCTGTACGATGCGCTCACCCCGTCCACCGGCGGCGATGAATTTGTGGAAATTTGCAACCCCACCGACACTGCTGCCGCGCTGAACGGCTACAAAATCGGCGATGAAGAAACACCCGGCAACGGCGAAGGCATGTATATTTTTCCGCCTTTCACGCTGACGGTGGATGCGTGTGCCGTGGCGGCGAAAAACGCGGCGCAATTTCGGGCGCGATTTGGCTTTCTGCCCGATTTTGAAACGGTTGTGTCCGGTGCGGGGTACACCGATACGCTAACCGTGCCGAATTTGGCGCGCGATACGGCATGGGGCACGGGCAAATGGGCGCTGGCAGACACCGGCGATGAGGTGTTGCTGCTGTCGCCCGCCGGAACCGTACTCGATGCGGTGGCATACGGCAACGGCAATTATGGTGCGGTCGGGGTGGAACCCGCGCTTGCCGCCCCTGCGCCGTTCAGTTTGCAGCGGGTGTCGCTCGCTGCCGACACCGATTCGATGCCGCTCGATTTTTTCCGCGACACACCCACCCCCGGCGTGCCCCCGATTCTGCCCGCGCCCACACCGGTACCCCCCGCCCCGTCGCTTGCCGATGGGATGTTCGCTTTTTTCGGCGCGGTGGCGGGGGAAACCACGTTTGGCGGGGGTGATGCGCCGCCCGCGCCAACACTGGCACACGCTCGAAACGCCGGGCTGCATTTTGCCGCGCTCACCGACCCCGGCACGGCGCTTTCGCCCGCACACTGGCAAGCGGTGCAATCCGCCGCCGATGCGCTGTCCGTGTCCGGCGAATTTATCGCGCTGGCGGGATTTTCCACCGCCGGCGGCACGCTCGCCGCTTTGGGCACAGATACCCCCCTCACCGCTACCGTTCCTCTTTCGGGTGCGATGAATTTTCTGGCGGAAAACCCCGCCGCTGTTGGCGAAATTTTCAATTTACCCGACCCGACAAT
>CAYPNZ010000578.1:0-1925 GCA_964411845.1 uncultured Anaerolineaceae bacterium | reverse complement strand
AGCATGAACGGTTAATGGAAGAACTTCCGGATTTGGAAGTGCTGGCGCTGAAAGTAACCGACAAGCCGCTACGCGACGTGAAGTTAACGCCCGACGACTGGCGGGTTATTTCGCACATTCATCCGCGCAATACCATCGAGCAAATTCGACAAGCGGTTAATATGGATGAATTCCAAATTCGGAAAATCGTATACGGCATGCTGCAAGCCGGATTGGTGGAACTTATCAAACCGGAAGGCGCTAAACCCAAACGCCAACTCAGCGCACGCTTTGGCGGAAAGAAAGAAATTTCAGCCCAAACACCGGCTGTCAAACGCTCGGTTATCGAGCGCCTGATTACACGCATCAAACGAATTTAACAAACAGGTTTTTCTTCATTGCAGATTAAGGGCAGGTTTTAATGCAAACAGTCAAAATGGTTGTCACCGGACCATACAGCGCCGGAAAAACTCAATTCATCCGCACCATCAGCGAAATTGACGTGGTTTCTACCGAACGCAAAATCTCCGCCGAAGCGGAACGCATCAAAGACCAAACCACCGTGGCGATGGACTTTGGGCGCATTACCATTGATGATGATTTGGTGCTGTATCTGTTCGGCACACCCGGACAACGACGTTTTGATTTTATGTGGGAAATTCTCACCGAAGGGATGCTCGGTTTTGTGGTGTTGATTGACAGTGTGCGCCCCGAAACCTTCCGCGAAGCGAAACACATTCTGGAAATCTTTCGCGGGTACGCCGAAACGCCTTACATCGTTGCCGCCAACAAACAAGATTTACCCGACGCATGGAGCCCCGAAGACTTGCGCATCGCTCTAAAAATTGACCGCAGCGTGAAAGTTTTGCCTATGGTTGCCACTGATAAAGAAAGTGTAAAACGTGTTCTGCTGGAACTTTTATATTCTATTTTGGAAAATATGGAAGAAGAATAGCCATATTTTCTTCCGTCACTATGCCACCCGGATGACATGCCAACCAACTGCATCGTTCGGAAATTTTGATGATTTTTAGCCGCTTCATCACAAAACCGGTCTATTTATGAGTTCAATTGTCACAAATCAAGGGGTTGTTCATTACGAAGTTAGCGGGCGGGGCAAGCCGGTTATTTTATTGCATGGCTGGCTCGGCTCGTGGGGGTACTGGGCAGAAACCATGTCGCGGCTGCAAAGTTCATATCGCGCGTATGCGCTTGATTTTTGGGGCTTTGGCGACTCCGGCAAACGGCGTGACAGTTTTTTGGTTGCCGATTTTGTGGCGCTGGTTGACGAATTTATGGAACGGCTCGGTATTGAAGCCGCCCCCATCATTGGGCACTCGATGGGTGGCACGGTTGCGCTAAGTTTGGCATTGGCACAACCCCACCGCGTGCGGCAAGTTGCCGTCATCGGGTCGCCCATTGACGGACGTTCGCTGAGTTTTTGGCTAAAACTCGCCGGAGAACCATGGGCGGCGCACTTGCTGTGGAAAGTTCCGTTTGCACTGACCACTTTTTTAAAATTATATTCGCTGCGCGCCACCAAAGAGTCTCAACGCTGGTATAAAATGGTCACCAAAGATGTGTCAGATACCACCGTAGACTCGTTTTTTTCCAGCATTCGCTCGCTGCGCCACACCAACCTGACCCATCGTATGGCAAATATTTCGGTGCCGGTAATGGGTATGTACGGCGCAAAAGATATTATCGTCAACCCCAACCAAGCCGATGTAATGGAAGCCACGGCATCACGGTCGCATGTGGTGCGGTTGCCCAATTCCGGGCATTTCCCAATGCTGGACGAACCGGATGTTTTTCATCATCATCTGCTAAATTTTGTGTACCACGACGTATGATAAAAATTATCATCAAAGTACCCACAAATATTGACCCGTTCAACGAGCCGGCACGAGAACTCCGCATTCTCGATAAGCCGCTATGGCTGCATC
>CAYPNZ010000577.1:0-1925 GCA_964411845.1 uncultured Anaerolineaceae bacterium | reverse complement strand
GTGAAACGTGAAACGTGAAACGTGAAACGTGAAACGTGAAAGACTAAATTCTCTCGAATTCTTTGTCAAATCACGCCTCACGCATCACGTTTTCACGCAATACGTTTTACGCAATACGCATCACGCATCATTTCGGCGCCATACGGATTGCGCCATCCAGCCGGATGACTTCCCCGTTGAGCATCTGGTTTTCGATGATGTGTTTCACCAGCGCGCCATACTCTTCGGGGCGCCCCAGCCGAGAGGGGAACGGCACTTGCTGCCCCAGCGAAATCCGCGCCGCTTCCGGCAGCCCCGCCAGCATGGGGGTGTCGAAAATACCCGGCGCAATGCCGACCACCCGAATGCCGTAACGCGCCAATTCTCGCGCCACGGGCAGCACCATCCCCACAATGCCCCCCTTCGAGGCGGAATACGCCGCCTGCCCGATTTGCCCGTCGAACGCCGCCACCGATGCGGTGACGACGAACACGCCGCGCTCGCCGCCTGCCTGCGGTTCCGCATCGGCAATCGCCGCCGTGACCAGCCGGATAACGTTGAATGTGCCGAGCAGGTTCACCCGCAGCACACGCTCAAACCGCCCCAAATCGTGCACACCTTTGCGCCCCAGCACTTTTTCCGCAATGGCGATACCGGCGCAGTTAATCGCGCCGTGCAACCCGCCGAAGGTGTTCAGCGCGGTATCCACCGCCGCCTGCACATCCGCTTCGCTGGCGACATCGGTTTTCGCAAACACCGCCCGCTCGCCGAGCGCGTCGGCAGTTGCCTGCCCGGTTTCGGCATTCACATCCACAATCACCACCGATGCACCGCCGTCCACCAGCACCTTTGCCGTCGCCGCCCCCAAACCGGAGCCGCCGCCGGTGACTAAAAATGTTTTTCCCTGCAGTTCCATTTTGTTTCCTCCTGAAAAATAGTTTAGAATGTTGGTTGTCAGTTCAAGGTTCAAAGTTCAAGGTTCAAAGTTCAAAGTTTCAAGTTTCAGGTCACGTTTCACGCATCACGTTTCACGCAATACGCAATACGTTTTACGTTTCAAGTTCAAAGTTCAAAGTTCAAGGTTTCAGGTCACGCAATACGTTTTACGCAATACGCAACACGAGTCCGCAAATGTTCAATCTCCAATCCCCAATCGCCAACAATCCATCGCCCCCCCTGCCCATCCCCAACCCCCTGCGCGGGCGCGAAAAAGGGACGTGGGCACACGATACCGTCACCCGCCGCCTGCCGGAAATTGCCCGCCGGGTTTTGGCGGAGAACGACCTGCCCGCGCCCGCCGATGCCGCCATTCGCGCGCTGATTGCCGACATTCCCGCCGCGCCCGTCCGCCCGCTGACCGACACGTCCGCGCCCGATGCCGCCGCTTGGGCGCACTACATCTTCCCGCACAGCGGACTCAATTGGCTGGATGTGCCGTGGTATTTCGCCGAAGCCTATTTTTACCGCCGCATCATCGAAGCCACCGGCTATTTTTTGCCGGGTGACGGGCAGGCGCGCGACCCCTTCCGGCTGCAAAAAAGACGCGGGCTGGAAACCAAACGCGCCGAAATCGAAGAGATGTCCGCCGCGTTGAACGCCCGGCTCGCCGCAAAAAGGCACGATTTGCGCCCGCTGCTGCTGGTGGCGCTGTGGGGCAACCGCGCCGATTTGAGCCTGTGGCCCGCCGGCGAAACGGGCGAGCACGCCATCACCACCGATGGCACATCCGCCGCCGACAATTTTCTGCTGACAGATGATTCCGCCGCCGCGATTGCCCGGTTGTATCGCGCACCCGCCCCGCGCCGCGTTGATTTTCTGGCTGATAACGCCGGTTTCGAGTTGGTAACCGACTTGGCGCTGGCGGATTTTCTGCTCTCCGGCGGCACAGCGCAAACGGTCGTTGTCCATTTGAAAGCGCACCCGACTTTCGTTTCCTATGCGCTGGC
>CAYPNZ010000576.1:0-1930 GCA_964411845.1 uncultured Anaerolineaceae bacterium | reverse complement strand
GCGTATTGCGTAAACTCTGCAACCTTGCAACCTTGCAACCTTGCAACTCTGCAACCTTGAACTTTGAACCTGAAACTTTGAACTTGTAAACTGCAACCCTGCAACCTTGAACTTAAACCCTACCCTCCCGTGTACAGGTACATCAGTGATGGCGAGGCATCAATGTGCAAAATAGTCCGTAACTCTTCCGCCGGCGACGGCTTTTGCAGCGCGTTGAACAATCCCGGCAGTAATGGCGCGGGGTTGCGAAAGTCTATCACGTTGGGTTCGCCTTCAATACCGCCGAGTTCTCCCGCGCGGTTGATGGCATCTTTCAAATTGCCCAACCGGTCAACCAAATGCAGGTCGAGCGCTTGCTGCCCGGTGTACACCCGACCGTCTGCCAATTTGCGCACGGTTTCTTCATCCAACCCGCGCCCTTCGGCGACAATTTGCACAAAAACCCCATAAGCCTCATCCACAATACCCTGCCAAATAGCAATTTCTTCCGCGGTGGGTTGGCGATATAAACTGCCGGCATCTTTATTGGCGCCGCTTTTGATGATGGTTGCGCCGATGCCGTATTTTTCCATAAAACCTTCAATATTCACAAATTGGATGATTACCCCAATGGAGCCGGTGAGGGTGTGGCGGTTCGCCCAAATTTCATCGGCGGGGGCGCTGATATAATAGCCGCCGCTGGCAGCCAGCGTGCCCATCGAAACAACCACCGGCTTGGTCATTGCTTTCACTTGCTCGTAAATTTCATCCGAGGCGACCACACCGCCGCCGGGGCTATCCACGCGGAGTACCACCGCTTTAATGTGCGAATCGTTTTCGGCGCGGCGCAGATTGCGCACAATGCGATTGCTGTATGCCCCTTCGGTGGTATTGCCGAAAACGTCCGCCGGCGGGTCTCCGCCCTGAATTATGCCTTCCACGCGAATGAGCGCCACCGAATCGGCGGTGGTAAACGCCGGCTGCCCTTCCATTGCTTTGAATGCCAGCACGCCAAAGCCCACCGACAGCCCGCAAAAGAGCAATAGTACCAAAAAGATGATGATTGTCCACAGGATTTTTTTATTCATAGTGTCTCGATGTGTTTCGGGTTCAAGGTTGCAATTTACAAGTTCAGAGTTTCAGGTTCAAAGTTCAAGGTTGCAGGGTTGCAGTCAGCCATTAGCCGTCAGCGGTCAGCAATCAGTGGTCACGCATCACGTTTCACGCAATACGCAATACGTTTCACGCATCACGCACCACCAGCCGATGATACCGTTTTTTCCCCGCGCGGAGGAGGATGCCGTCGGGGGTGAGGTCGGCGGTGGCGATGGTGGCATCTACGGCGTTTACCCGTTGTCCGTTCACATAAATGCCCCCCTGCTGAAGCATCCGGCGGGCTTCGCCGCGAGATTTGGTCAAACCCGTTTCGGCGAAAATTTCCAGCACGCCGATGCCCGCTGCCAGCCGTGCCGCATCAATGGCGGTGGTGGGCATCGCGCTCAAATCGCCGTCACCGGAAAATGCGGCGGCTGCCGCTTTTTGCGCCGCCAGTGCCGCGTTTTCGCCGTGTGCAATTTTGGTGGCTTCAAACGCCAGTATTTTCTTCGCTTCGCGGAGTTCTGCGCCTGCCAGTGCCGCCAGCCGTTTAATTTCATCCATCGGCAGGAAGGTAAAGATTTTCAGTAACTTTTCCACATCGCGGTCATCGCAGTTTACCCAGTATTGATAATAATCATACGGTTTTACCCGCTCCGGCGACAGCCAGACTGCACCGCGTTCGGTTTTGCCCATCTTTGCACCGCTGGCGGTGGTCAGCAGCGGATAAGTCATTGCCTGCACGGTGACACTTTCTTCCCGCCGAATCAAATCCACCCCGGCGAGCAGATTGCTCCACTGGTCATCGCCGCCCATTTGCAGGGTGCACCCGAAGCGGCGATAAAGTTCAAGAAAG
>CAYPNZ010000575.1:0-1946 GCA_964411845.1 uncultured Anaerolineaceae bacterium | reverse complement strand
ATTCGGGGGTTTCGCTGACGACATGGCGAAAGTCGTTTTGCGAAATGGCTGCCAGTGTGGTTCGGGCATTTAACGCCATCGCGTTTGCCGGGGAATCGGATGTGGGCAAAAAGGCGGCGGGGATGTTAAAGGGGTCACCCGGAGATAACACCGCCATAGTGATTTCTTTGCCTTCCGATGAATTGCGAAAAATCCGTACTCGCCCCTGCAAAACAAAAAATACGGGGGCTGCCTCATCTCGCTCGGCGAAAATCAGTTGGTGACGGTGGTAGTTTTTTTTAACGGCAACAGCAGCGATTTTTTCCAGTGATGCGGGTGACACGCCTTGAAAGAAGGTTAGGTTTGCCAAATCGGAAACGCTAACGGATGCCATGGTTCACCTTCTTCCGGGCAAGTTTCTTTTTTACCAGCGCCAACGCTTGGGCAACAACCTCATCCTGCGAAAGGGCATCGGTATTGATGATAATGGCATCATCGGCGGGAACCATCGGCGAGATGGGTTTTTCGCGGTCAAGTTTGTCGCGCCGAACCATGGCTGCCAGCAGCGCGTCAAAGTCGGCTTTTTCCCCGCGCGCGATGCGCTCGTTATAGCGTCGCCGGGCGCGCACCGCCACCGACGCTTCGATGAACAGTTTCAAATCGGCGTGGGGCAGCACCACTGTGCCGATGTCTCGCCCCACCATGACCACCGCGCCCTGAGCGGCAATTTCGCGCTGTTGCCGGGTCAGCACCCGCCGTACCCCGGGGTATGATGATACCAGCGATACGTTGGCATCCACTTCCGGCGAGCGAATTTCCCATGTAATGTCGGTGCCGTCTACCAAAACGGTGGCTTGCCGCCCGTCATTTTCGGTGGGCGGCAAAATTTCCAGCGACATGCTTTCCGCCAAAGCGGTAACTGCCGCCTCGTCATGCGGGTCAATCCGGTGATGCAGCGCCGCCCACGTGACAGCGCGATACATAACCCCGGTATCCAGATACAGGTAATTTAATTTTTTGGCAAGTGCCCAGCCGAGGGTGCTTTTGCCGGATGCGGCTGAGCCGTCAATGGCAATGGTTAATGAGTTGTTCATAATTTTTTGTGTGTTTTGCGGGGGGCGGCGGGTTTTTGGCGAGCAACGGACTGTTTCAGTTGGTCAATTTCTCGCGGGGAAAGGTGCCGCCATGCGCCCGGTTTCAGGTTGCCCAATTTTAATGAACCGAACCGCACTCGTATGAGGGTAATAACCTGATAGCCCAATTGCTCGGCAACCTCGCGGATTTGCCGTTTGCGTCCCTCGGTTAGGGTGACGCGCAGCCAATTCGGCGCATCGGCGCGCAGCCGAGTTACTTTCATCGGTGCGACGGGTTTGCCGTCTACCTCGAAGCCGCCGGCACGCCAGCGGCGCAAAGCATCGCGGTTGGGATTTCGGTCAAGCAGCACTTCATATTCCCGCTCGTGCCGGTAACCGGGGTGGGTGAGTTTTTGCGCCAGTTCGCCGTCATCGGTCAGCAGAATTAACCCTTCGCTTTCAAAATCCAGCCGACCCACCGGAAAGATGCGCGTTGGCACATCTACCAAATCGAGCACCGTTTTGCGGTCGCCCCAACCGTCGCGGGTGGTAGACAGCACGTAGCGCGGTTTGTTCAACATAATGTAAACGTGTTTCTGCGGCAGGGTGATTTTCCGCCCGTCCACCCGAACATCATCGCGGTGTGGATTTACTTTTGTTCCCAATTGGGTAATTATTTTTTTGTTGACGGAAACCCGCCCGGCGGTGATGATTTCTTCGGCGGCACGGCGCGAAGCAACGCCCGCGTGCGCCAGAAATTTTTGCAACCGCATTGATTCTTGCTTTTTTGCCACAGTATTTTTCCGATTCTATTGTTGCAATATTATGCCAGCGCCGGGGTGAATCGGCAAACCTATGCGGATGTCTCCGTTTCGGCAAACAGCGGCGAATCAT
>CAYPNZ010000574.1:0-1962 GCA_964411845.1 uncultured Anaerolineaceae bacterium | reverse complement strand
AACTGCACATTCGGCAGACGGGGCACATCTGCGACAGGCTGTTCCGCCGCCAGCAGGGCGTTCAGAGCGACCAAAATCGGTTTTAACGGTTGGTTGTTCTGCGCGGCGGCAACTTCCAATCGTTGCGAACCGTCTACTGCGCAACCGGAACAGCCGCCGATATGGAAGGCTGCCAACACCTCGACGGCTTGCGGGTGCAGTGCGGTAACGGCATCAATGGTCATTTCGCCGGAAACAAACGTCTCGCCGCGCAGGTGCATCAAGTCGTATTTCAGCGTGTTGAGTTCCGCTTGCAGGTCGCGCACGGTGTCGTTCAATTCGCGGCGGGTGTTGTAAACGCGGCTGTTTACCTGCGCGATGCGTTCTTTCAACTCGGTATTTTTTTTATTTGCCCGCCAAACCAGTAGCAGTGCCATCACTGCCAATGCCAACGATAAATACTGCATTATCACCTCCGTTTGGGTTGTTGGTATTAAAGCGTGTTTGCCGGTTTCGTTCCTGCGATGCGCTCGATGGGGCGGCGCAGGCGGCGAAATCGGCAGGGAAAATCCACCTAAAAAAATCCGCGAGAAAACCCTGTCCGGTGCGCTCACCTGCGGTGACGAGCGTATGGTTGAGTTTTCTCGCGGATGTGTGATTAGCGGTAAAAACGGTTATTCCGCCGAGTCTTTTTTGGCTTTTGCGGCGGCTTCAGCCGCTGCTTTTTTGGCTGCCAGCCGTTTGGCTTTTTCTTCGGCTTTTCGTTTTTTCTCTTCTGCTTCCCGCCGACGCTGTTCTTCTTTTTCGCGGTATTGTGTCGGGCGGATGTCCAAGTAGTAACTTGCCGGTTTCAGCAAGCGGTCAATATCGTGGATGTGGTCGGAACGGTCGTAATCTGCCAGGGCGTAATCGTGGTCCATAATAATGCTGTCGAACGGGCAGTATTCGGCGCAGTAACCGCAGTTCATACACAGGTCGGCATCAATATAGAATTGTTTGGATTTTGAACGCGGTTTGCCGTTTTCGTCGGTATCGCGTTCAATCCAAATGCACTGCGCCGGGCACACTTTTGAACAAATGCCGCAACTGGTGCAGCCTTGTTCTTCGATGCGCTGCGCCAAATCGTCGCCTTCGTAATCGGTAACCAAAAACGGCAAAAAACGGAAGCGTTCGGGGAGTTTCGGTTTTTCTTCGGGATATTGAACGGTGTAAATCCCCTTGCTTTCGGGCGCCATTCGGTAATCTACCAGCGTTTGAGTGGCGCGTTTGGGGTAGTATTTCAAATCTTCGATATAGGTGACAAAAAAGTGTTTTAAGGTAATGCCTAAACCTTTTGCAACGCCTAAACCTAACATTAGCGATCCACCTCCCCAAGTACAATATCGTGTGCGCCAAGAATAACAATCGCGTCGGCAACTTTTTCGCCGCGGCACATTTCCGGCAGCGAGGTTAGATTGACGAATGAAGACGACCGCACGCGATACCGCCACGGGTTGCCGGAGCCGTTGCTGACGGCATAGAAGCCCAGTTCGCCTTTGGGGCTTTCCACGCGGGCGTAGGCATCGCCGGCGGGCACGCGCACGGTATAACCGCCTTTGCCGCCCATAATTTCTCCGGGTTCAATTTGCGCCAATGCCTGTTCCAATATGCGAATGCTCTGCCGCGCTTCCAGCAGGCGGATGAGGTAGCGGTCGTACACGTCGCTGTTGTGCAAAATCGGTATTTCAAAGTCGAAGCGGTCGTAAATGCTGTACGGTTCCACTTTGCGGATATCGTAATTTACGCCGCCGGCGCGCAATTGCGGACCGGTTACGCCGTATGACACCAGTTTTTCGGGCGAGAGATACCCGACGCCTTTGGTTCGCGCCAGCAGAATTTCGTTTTTGTTCAGCAGTTCTTCCAACTCATCAATGGCGCGGGGCAGGGTATCTTTTACGTGGAAACGCGCCAAATCGAGCCATTCGTCATCTACATCATACGCCA
>CAYPNZ010000573.1:0-1970 GCA_964411845.1 uncultured Anaerolineaceae bacterium | reverse complement strand
TTTTTTATCTGTGAACTAAACACTTTCAAAGGTTCAATCGGTTTTATGTTATGCGGCGGCAGCCATTGAACTTTCGGTTTCCGTTTCCACGGCTTGCGCCTCGAGGTAATGTTCCACATCGAGCGCGGCTTGACACCCGCTGCCTGCCGCGGTGATGGCTTGCTGATAGTGGTCGTCTTGCACATCGCCGCAAGCAAAAACGCCGGGCACGCTGGTGGCGGTAATATTGTGTTTGTCGGTAGAGGTGATGAGATACCCCTTGTCGTTCATTTCCAACTGCCCGACGAACAATTTGGTGGCGGGTGTGTGCCCGATTGCCAAAAACATCCCTCCGACGGGTAAATCGGTCACTTCGCCGGTTTTGACATTTTTCAGCCGCACACCGGTTACCGCATCTTCGCCGAGTACGTCTTCAACCACCGTATCCATAATAAATTCAATTTTGGGATTGTCGGCGGCTTTCTTCACCATAATTTTCGAGGCGCGGAATTGGTCGCGGCGGTGGATGACATACACTTTGCTGGCGAATTTTGTCAGGAACGTGGCTTCTTCCATAGCGCTGTCGCCGCCGCCGATGACGCAGATTTCTTTATCTTGGAAGAAGAAACCGTCGCAGGTGGCGCATGCGCTCACACCGCGCCCCAGCAGCCGTTTTTCGTTTTCCAGCCCCAGATAGTTGGCGGTTGCACCGGTGGAAATGATGACGGTTTTCGCTTGGAACAAATCATCTTCCACCCATACTTTTTTAATATCGCCGCTTAAATCAACTTTGGTTACATCTTTGGTTAAAAATTCCGTGCCGAACCGTTCGGCTTGGGCGTGCATTTCCGCCATCAAATCGGGACCCATAATGCCGTTGCGGAAACCGGGGTAGTTTTCCACTTCGGTGGTGTCCATCAATTGCCCGCCGCTGAAATAGCCTTCAATCATCAGCGGGTTCAAATGGGCGCGAGCCGTGTAAATGGCGGCGGTCAACCCGGCGGGACCCGCGCCAATGATGATAACTTCGCGGATTTCATCGGGATTGGGTTTGTTTTCGTGGTCATCACTTGATTTGGGCATTGAAAGTTGAAAGTCCATAATATGTCCTCTTTACGGTTAAAATAGTTTTGCGTGAAATATCGCATCGGTACACGTGCATTAGACGCGGAAAATTCACAATTCTTACGATTTTTTCAAAGCGATTGTTAAACGTAATTTGCGCAACCGCAATGTTACATTATCCTCAAAATGGCGTCGGTTCGCAAATGAAGATTGTAATTTCCCGTCAGTGTGCCTTAAATGCCATTTCTCCCGCGCGGATGGGGACTTTCAGCCAGTTTTCCGACGGCGGCAGCGGGCACACGTAATTTTCGGAATAGGCGCAGTATGGATTGTATGCCAAATTAAAATCCACATCAATTTGCCCGCCTGCCAGTGCAACCGGTTCCAAATATCGTCCTGCCCCATACGTTTCGGTGCCGTTGGTGGCATCTTTAAATGGGATGAACAGTTCGGCATTTTCCACACCCTGATAGACTGCCAGTGTGGCAGATTCACCGTCAATTTCAAAAGTTACCGTCCCCAGTTGATAAAACGGTTGCTCGTCGCCGGTATTGGTTTGAATGATGATTTCTTCCCGTTCGACGGCATCTAGCGGCAGGGTGAACCGCAGTGCCGGGTTGACCGGATAGTGTTTCAACCCGGGAAAATTCAGCCGCGCTTCCGGCTCGATGGGCGAATACGGACTTAATTTGAAAAACGATTCTTTCTGCGCGCGCTCGGCTTCGATGGCGGCGATGTATGTGGCTTCGCGCTCTTCGGGGGTGGGTTCGCGACGGGGCGGCGGCGACACGCTTTCTTTTTCCCCGCCAAAAATATTGGTCAGTTTTTTTAACAGGCTCATGGGTTGTATCCTTTTCTCACGAAATTCCGAGTTTGGATTTTACCGAAATTTGGGTTAAACTCCAAATGTTCATTTTCATATCAGG
>CAYPNZ010000572.1:0-1971 GCA_964411845.1 uncultured Anaerolineaceae bacterium | reverse complement strand
GTTGGCTTTTATCAGCCCCGTTACCACATCCACACTGGGACGCTGCGTTGCCAAAATTAGGTGGATGCCGACTGCGCGCGCCATTTGGGCAATCCGCGCCACCGACCGTTCCACATCGTCCGGCGCCATCATCATCAAATCCGCCAATTCGTCAATGATGATGAGAATGTATGGCATTCGTTCTTCACCGGCGGCGGCTGCTTTTTTATTGTAAGCGGCAATATTCCGCACCCCGAATTTCGCCAGCGTTTTGTAGCGCCGTTCCATTTCTCGCGTTGCCCAGCCGAGCACGCCCACCACCCGTTCCAAATCGGTAACAACCGGCGCCAGCAAATGTGGAATGCCGTTATAATTTACCAGTTCGACCATTTTGGGGTCAATCATCAACATGCGCAGGGTTTCGGGGGTGTGGGTGCACAGCAAACTGGCAACGATGGCGTTGATGCACACGCTTTTGCCGGAACCGGTTGCCCCGGCGATGAGCAGGTGCGGCATAGCGGTCAGGTCAATAACAACCGGTTTGCCGGCGACATTTCGTCCCAGCGGCACTTTCAATACACCGGATTTGGCGGCAAAAATCGGCGAATCGAGCGCGCTGCGCAGCGATACCATCGCTTTGGTGATGTTTGGCACTTCAATGCCGACATACGGTCGCCCCGGAATGGGCGCTTCGATGCGGATGGGCGCGGCAGAAAGCGCCAGCGCCAAATCATTTGCCAAATTGACAATTTTCGAGACGCGGACTTTTTGCGGGTTGCCGCGCGAATCTTTGCGGTTGGTGTATCCCGGTTCGATACTGAATTGGGTGACGGCGGGACCTTGGTTGATTTCCCGGACTTTGGCTTCCACCCCGAAACTTGCCAGCGTTTCTTCGATGATGCGCACCCGCTGCCGAATTTCCGTTTCGCTGATTTCCACCTCGCGCGCGTCTTCCAAAATTTCGGAAATGACGGGCAAATGCCACTTTTGCGAACCGTCGGCGGCAGGAACAATTGCCGAGACCGGTTCGGCGGGTGCGGGCAACGTGTTCCGGTCGGCGGGCGGGGTAATGTTTTTCGGATGTGTCCGCGATGTGCGGGGGGCGGTTGTTTCGCCGTTGATTGTGAGCCGTTCAGGTTCGGCGGGGGGGCGGTGCGCCCTAAATCGGTGCAGCAGCGAGGTTTTCGGCGGTTCGTCCACCGGCAGCATATCGGGCGGGTTGATGGGCAGTTTGCGGAAGTGTCGCCAATCTTGAAAACGGTAATAGCCGTTGCGAATGAGCGCGCCCAGTTCGCGCAGTGACAACCCGCTGACCAGCACGATACTGAAAATGAGCACGAAAAAAAGTACCACCAGCGTGCCCAAATCGTCCAGCGCCGAGGCGAGCAGCCGGTGCAGCATCCAGCCGACAATGCCGCCGCCGCCGACATTGTCGGTGACGAGCGGGTCGTTGCCGGGGGCGATGAAATCGAAAACGGTGATGAGCGTCAGCAGGATGAGCACCGAGCCGACCGGCTTTTCCCATTTTTCATCGGCATCTTCCGCGCCGTACCGTTTGATGAACCAAAAGCCGAGCACCGCCAAAATAAGCCACACGATGTACAATCCCCAGCCGAAGAGCGTTTCCAGCACGTTCAACCATACGGTGGTAAACGCCCCCCGATTGCCGGAAATTAAACTCAATACCGTCAGCAGGGCAAGCGCCATCAACATTAGCCCGACAACTTCCGGGCGCATGGTGAAAGCGGCGTTACCGGATGATTTTTTTCGTCTCGCGGGTTTTCGTTTCGCCATAACAGGTAGCACAAATGTTTTGAACATTATAGCACAAATCGGGCGGATGGACGAATGGGGAACCGAAATTACCGGAAAGTGACAATTTCATCCAGCGATTTTTTGGTGATGACGGGCACGGTGGCGTTTTCGGCGGGGTAACCGACCACCAGCAGCAAATGCGGGTGTTCCGCCGGGGGACGGTCTAAAATGCGGTTG
>CAYPNZ010000571.1:0-1971 GCA_964411845.1 uncultured Anaerolineaceae bacterium | reverse complement strand
GCAACAAATTATTATCGCCATTTTATCAAAATGTAAAGCAATGTAAGCAATGTGTAAAAAGGCGGTAAACAAAACTTGCCATCCATCTCCGCAAGGGATAGAATCCCTTTCGGAAAATTTTTGAGCGGGGATAACCGTGGCATTAAACGTATCTCGGCAATTAACCGTGCGGAAAGCCACCCGACACGACGCACGTTCCATTAAACATTTGATGGAACACAATTGGGCGGTGCACACCCGGTTAATGCCCCTTGAAATTGAATCTCGGCTGGAAAATTGCGTGGCACTGCTGGTAGAAGATGAGGTAACGCTGCGCGCTTTCGCGCTGATTGAACCGCAGCCTCCCGATGCCGGTTTGCTGCTGACTCTTGCCCTGCACGATAACAGTGTTATCGTGCAAATGTTAAACCTGCTGATGCCCGTCATCGAAAAAGAACTGCGCGCCCGACAGTTAAAATTTTTAATGCAGATTGGACCCGCTCGCTGGCTGATTGACTTGCTGCCGAAATACGGCTTTTTCAGCGACAACAAAATTGTCACCTTTGAATGGCAGTTGCAACCCCTGCCGACCATCACCCCGCACCCCCGGCTGGAAATTATCTCCGGGCATCTTGCCCATATTCCCGATTTGCTGTTGCTTGACCGGTTGACCTTCGGACCCACCTGGCGCAAACCGCGCCACGCATTCCGAGAAGCACTGGGGCACGCCGCCTCTTTTAATGTGGGGATGATTGACGGCGAAATTGTTGCCTATGAATGGTGCGACCAATACGGCGACCACGGACACTTAACCCGGCTTGCCACCCATCCGCGCTATCAGGGGCAGGGTATCGGTGCGCAAATGCTGCGGCAAGCAATGGCAACGCTGGTTGAACGCGGCGTGCGCACCATTACCCTTAACACCCAAACCGATAATCTGCCATCGCAGCATCTTTATCGCCGTTTCGGTTTTACCGAAACACCACAAGTGGTGGATGTAATGGTGAAATTGCTGTAAACAAAACGGGGCGGCTCACCATACCAGCCGCCCCGTTGGGATTGCTTGCTTATTTTCCGATGCTCAGCAACCGCCCGTCGCTGCGACCGAAAACTTCGGGGAAGTAAAATTCTTTCGCCACGGTGGGGATGACGTGATAATCGCCGGGCAGGGTGGCGCGGAAGGTGTAACTGTATTCATACGTTCCCTTCGACAAATAATCCGCAAAGAGTACCACCTTTTCGTCGCGCAGTTCGCTGCGACTGTACCAGTGCCACCACCACCAGTATGGCGAAGATTGCCGCCGCAGTGACGGGCTCAGTGCCAGCAGGCTGGTGGTTGCCAGCCCGGTGTCAACGGCTTCGCCGCCGGCGGGCAGCGGGTCTTCCACCACCACATAATAGAGGTCGTGCGGGGCGATAATCGTCAAATCCACCCGAATCACATCGCCGAGTTTGGCTTCGCGCACATCGGGGCACACGTCATCGGTGCAAGATGCCAGCGAGTATTTCCGCTGCACGATGATGCCGCGTTCGGCGGGTTTGACCTTTTCCACCGGCTGGTACACTTCCAAATGTGCCGTGTAATAAAGCCGACCGTTACCGTCGGTGCGGGCAATGGCGAGCGTGTTCAGCGCGTCTGCCAGCAGGTCGGTAATGGGCACGGTGATTTTGGTGCTGTCCTGCACGGTGTCGGGCGTGACCGTGCCGCCGCCCAATTGTGCATCGTTCAGATAAACGCTGTAATCGAAATTGGCATCGAGTTCGCCGGTGTACAGCATCCAATCGGTTAGGCTGATGAGTGCCCACGCGGTTTCTTGCGTGGTTTCCCAAATGCCGCCGCGCCGAGCCACCATCAACCAGCGCACCACGTTGGGGTTGAGGGCGTTGTCCGGGTCGAGTTTGGTCAGGGTGTCGAGCACGATGGCGGTGGTGCGGGTGTCGGTGTTCATTGCCCACCAATCGTAGAAATTTTCTTCCCAATGGGCGCCCGTC
>CAYPNZ010000570.1:0-1974 GCA_964411845.1 uncultured Anaerolineaceae bacterium | reverse complement strand
GGCGTACCTCAAATTTCTGTTGATTGCGAGTCCTGCGTTTGTTTTGTTTCCGGTTTCAGGTTTCAGGGTTCAAGCCCCAAATTTCACCCACAAATCATTATTCATTATTCATTATTCATTATTCATTATCCTGCTGTTTCCCACCCTGCAAGCGCTGCAAGCAACATATTTCAACCCGGCATACCAACGCGACAACTATCGCGGCATAGCGGCATATATCCGCGCGCTCGGTACGGCAAACGACACGGTTATCTTGGATGCGCCCGGTCAGCAAGAGGTGTTCGGCTACTATTACCATCCCGATGACCACCATGCCCGGGTGGAACCCTTGCCGCACCAACGCCCGCCCGATGCCGCCGAAACAATCGCCGCGCTGGAAAATATCGCCGGCAATAGCCGCCGTATTTTCGGCGTTTTTTGGGCGACGGAAGAAGCCGACCCCGACGGGATAGTGGAAAGTTGGTTAAATGAACACACGTTTAAAGCCAGCGATGTTTGGTTCGGCAATGTGCGGCTGGTGCAATTTGCCGCCGAGACTCAATCGCTGCAATCGGTGACGGTATCGGCGCAATTTGGTGATGCCGTCGAACTGACGGGCTACCGGCTGCCGTCCGAGCCGATTGCGCCCGGCGATATTTTGCAGGTGGGGCTGCGTTGGCACGCCATTCAATCGCCCCGGAAAGATTACACGGTATTTGTGCAAATTTTGGATGCGGAGAATCATTTGGTGGGGCAGCGAGATGCCGCGCCGCAGCCGCCAACATCGGCGTGGCAGGCAGACGCCACCATTGACGACCGGTACGGGGTGCAAATTGCACCGGGCACACCACCGGGGGAATATCGGCTGGTGGCGGGGCTGTATGATGCCGCCACCGGTGCGCGGTCGTTGCTGCCGGACGGGCACAACTTTTTGGTATTGACGACCATCACGGTAACCAAAAATACCGCACCGCTCCCCATCGAGGCGTTCAACATTCGGCAGCGGGTGAATTCGCCGCCGCTGGTGGGATATAATATGTACAAACTGGGGCACGCTTCCGACCCGGATGCGCCGCTTCGCGCCGGCGACCCGCTCCATTTGGATTTATTTTGGCGGCGCACGGCAGCCGTCAAAAATGAAACGGTATCCATCGCCATTGACGGGCAACCGGTATGGCAGGGGATGGCGGCGGCGGGGTATCCCATGTCAGATTGGGGGGCTGGTGAAATTGTGCGCGGACAGGTTGATTTCTTTTTGACCGGTTTGGCAACGGGTGCGCACCGGCTCTCAATATCTATCGGCGAAAAGGTTTTGGTACATGACGCATCCGTATATATAGTACCATAATCCTACGACACCACTAAATAAGTTATCCACAGATTCCATAATGTTTCCACAAAAAACGGGGGGTTTTCCACAGATTGACGAGTTTTCCCCAATATGTTGTGTATGGAAACACGAAATGAACGATTCGACCACTAGATATAGTGTTTATACATAAGATTCTACGGTTTTGTCTATATGTAGTGGTGAAAAAAGCAAAAATCCCCGATAATTTATGCGTATAGCGGGGATTTTTGCGATATAACGCGCGGAATCGGCAATTTTTAACGGATTACCAGTTTTTTCGCCATTCCAGCGTAACGATACTTTTATCGAGGGTGGTAACCACCGGTTTTGTTTCCGACAGCGCCGGCAGAGAGCGACACAAATCTTTATTGGCGTTGGCATTCGCCCAATTGTCAAGCGGACCCACCACATCAACATTCCATGTGCCTTCTCTGGCGCGCGTATCGAGCACGAAATCGTATCGCCCGGGACCGCCGTCATCATGCGTCGGAGTGGAAATGGCGCAAAATGACCCAACCTGCACCCGCAGCGAAATGCCATTCACGCCGTTGCCACCGGAGTCGGCAACCACACCTTTTATGCGCGTTAAACCGGCATTGGGGTTATCGCTGTCGGCGGCAAACAGATTGCTCACCGTGTATTGA
>CAYPNZ010000569.1:0-1976 GCA_964411845.1 uncultured Anaerolineaceae bacterium | reverse complement strand
AAGGTTGCAGGGTGGCAGGGTGGCAAGTTCAAAGTTGCAGGTTCAAAGTTCAAAGTTGCAGGGTTGCAAAGTCGCAAAGTTTACGTTTCACGCATCACGTTTTCACGCTTCACGTTTCACGCAACGCCCGTTTTTGACAATCTCCGCCTGTTCCCCTAAAATACTCCATCTGTTGGGCACCTAAAGCCTAAAAACTCATACTTCGGCAACCTATGGGAGTTTCCAAAACTAAAAAAGCAAGAGGAGGATTTTTTATGCCGAAAATATCATTGCGTTCAATTTTGCTTGCGCTGGCGATGATGCTGCTGGCGGCGCCGGTGGCATTTGCAGCGGGCGATGCGGCGAGAGAGCCGTTGCCCTACCTGTGGTGGCTGGCGCCGATTGGTTCCATCACCGCGTTGACGTGGGCATTTATGTTCTACAAATCGGTAATGGGCGAAACCGAAGGCACGCCGCGGATGATAGAAATCGCACAAGCCGTGCGCGATGGGGCGATGGCGTATTTGCGCCGTCAGTACCGTGTGGTCGCTATCATTTTTGGGGTGTTGTTTGTTATCTTTTTGATTATGTCGTTTGCCGGTGTGCAGAATAAAGTTGTACCCTACGCTTTTCTCACCGGCGGGTTTTTCTCGGGTTTGTGCGGTTTCATCGGGATGAAAACCGCCACCAACGCTTCGGCGCGAACCACAAATGCGGCGCGCCGCAGTTTGAATGACGGCTTGCAAGTTGCCTTCCGCGCCGGGGCGGTGATGGGGCTGGTGGTGGTCGGCTTTGCATTGCTCGACATTAGCCTTTGGTTCCTCATTCTGTACTATCTCTTCCCCGTTGATTTCTTTGGGGCGGCAAATCCGCTGCCGCAAATTACGGTGATTATGCTCAGCTTCGGGATGGGCGCATCCACCCAAGCGCTGTTTGCCCGTGTGGGCGGCGGTATTTATACCAAAGCGGCAGATGTGGGTGCAGATTTGGTCGGTAAAGTTGAAGCCGGTATTCCCGAAGATGACCCGCGCAACCCCGCCACCATCGCCGATAATGTGGGCGACAACGTGGGCGATGTTGCCGGGATGGGCGCCGACTTGTACGAAAGTTACGCCGGTTCCATTTTGGCAACCTCCGCGCTTGGCGTTTCTGCCGTGGCAACCGAAATTGCCCGCACCGGCGGGGCATTTTTGCCCGCCGGGGTCAGCGACATTGCGATGGAGTTGCGCTATTTGGCAGCACCGGTGGCGCTTGCCGCCGTGGGCGTATTTCTGTCTATTGTGGGTATCTATCTGGTGCGCACCAAAGACGATGCCACGATGGGCGATTTGATGGCTTCCATCAACAACAGCATCACATACAGTTCCATCGGCATTGCGGCGGCGGCGCTGGCGTTGGTTTATCTGCTGGGGCTGGCAAACCCGCTGATGCTTTGGTTCGCCATTCTGTCCGGTCTGGTGGTCGGTGTGGTCATCGGGCGCGCCACCGAATATTACACTTCGCACGCCTTCAAACCGACTCAAGAAATTTCCGAACAAGGGTTAACCGGTCCCGCCACCGTTATCATCAGCGGGCTGGCAGTCGGGATGGAATCGGTCGGTATTCCGGTGCTGATGGTTATCGTCGGTATTGTGGTAAGTTTTTACCTGCCCGGCGGCGCACACAATACGCTGATGGGTTTGTATGGTGTGGGGCTGGCGGCGGTCAGTATGCTGTCCACCCTGGGTTTGACGCTGGCAACCGATGCCTACGGTCCCATCGCCGATAATGCCGGCGGGAATGCCGAAATGGCGGCGCTGCCGGAAGAAGTCCGCAAACGCACCGACCAACTCGACGCAGTGGGGAACACCACTGCCGCTACCGGCAAAGGGTTTGCCATCGGCTCGGCGGCGCTCACCGCGCTGGCGCTGCTGGCGGCATATCTGGAAGAGATTCGTTTCGGGTTGGAACATCTCGCCGGCAAAAGCGAAGTTTTCATCGCCAGTTACGGGCACACG
>CAYPNZ010000568.1:0-1983 GCA_964411845.1 uncultured Anaerolineaceae bacterium | reverse complement strand
TGACGCAAATGGTGCGGGGCTTTTTTGCCATCCCCGTCGAAAAAATCAACCGGTGGTCAAAAGCGGGTTTGCTGGGAATGGTGGGGCTGGCGGCGCTGTTGGGCGTGCGGCAAGCGGGGCAACTGTCGGCTCCCACTGCCGAAGCAAGCAGTTTCACCGCCAAATTGATTGAAAACGTGCAGGGGGTGGCGATTTCGGCAAAAGCGGTGGCGTATGTTACCCGTTTCAACCCCTATGATACATACGATTACCATAATGACCGGCTGCGCGAAACGCCGAATATCTACCTGATTTTTGTGGAATCGTATGGCAGGGTGCTGTACGACAGCCCGTATTTGCGGAAAAACTACCTGCCGCGCATCGAAACGATGGCGGCAACCCTGCGCGAACACGGCTGGCACGCGGCATCGGCGTTGAGCGTGTCGCCGACATTCGGCGGCGGGTCGTGGATGGCATACACCTCGGCGCAATACGGCATTCGCATCAACAAACAACCGCAATACCTCGCGTTGCGCGAAAAATATCAACTTGAGTCCTACCCGTCATTGGGGCGATATTTGCAGCAACAGGGATACGAATTTATATGGGTTACGCCCATTGCCCGGCGATTGCCCGCCCAAGAAGCGCGGGAAAACGACCGATTTTACGCCCCCGACCGCTGGCTGCTGTTTGCCGATATGGACTACCGCGGACCGATGTACGGCTGGGGACCGTCGCCACCCGACCAATTTACGCTGGGGTTTGCGCAGTCTTTCGCCGCCGAAAATGTGCAAAAGCCGCTTTTTATGTTTTATCTGACACAAAATTCGCATTACCCGTGGGCGCCGCTGCCGCCACGGGCTGCCAACTGGCAGGATTTGAACGACCGCAGCATCGAAAGCCCGCCCGCGCTGAAAAAATCGCTGCCGTATTATGAGCATTTGAAAAATTATATGGCGGCAATAGACTATACGCTCGCCACTTTAACCGATTTCATCGTCAATACCCCCGACGAACGGGCAATTTTTGTGCTGGTGGGCGACCATCAACCGCCGATTATCGCTCGTAAACGGGCGGGATACAGCACGCCCATCCATATCATCAGCAAAGATGCCGATTTTGTGGCTCAATTTTCACAGTATGGCTTTGAAGAGGGATTGGAACTCAGCGACCTGACGCCCAAAATGCACCATGAGGGTTTATACGCCCTGCTCGTTCGCACGCTGAACGCTCGCTACGGCAAAAACCCCGCCGCGTTGTCGACAACCATGCAGCGCATCACCGCGCCGTAATGTCACCGGAAAAAATTTCAACTTGCGTTTACAGGTATATGAAGGTATGGTAAAATGGGGGCAAATGAGGGTTTTATCTTGTTCCCGATATATACATTGTGCATACAAGAACGATTCTGATAAATTATTTCATCAACAAGAGATTGGAGTATTTCTATAAAGATGAAATCTGAAGACAGAAAACTAAAAGCGATAGATTTCTTTTGTTCCGGAGGCGGAATGACTTGCGGTATGCGACAAGCCGGGATAAATGTTATCGCCGGAATTGATAATGACCCTGATGTAAAAGAAACATATGAAAGAAATAATCCGGGAACCAAGTTAATCCTTGCAGATGTTTTTGAGTTGGAAGAAACCGTTCTATCCAAACACACGGGAATAAGAAAGAATGACGACAACCTAATTCTAATAGGTTGTAGCCCCTGCCAATATTGGTCAATAATTCAAACGGACAAAACAAAATCACGGCAATCAAAAGATTTACTCAGAGAATTCCATCGCTTTGTTAAATTTTATAATCCGGGCTTCGTTGTGGTTGAAAATGTTCCCGGGATTGAAAAGAGGGCGGAGGAAAGCGGGTTGAGAGAATTTATAGATGACCTGAAAGCCCGCGGGTACACGGTTTCTTGGGATATTTATAAATTGAATGAATATGGTATCCCGCAAACCAGAAAACGATTTTCACTGATAGCTTCTCGTATTACGAAAAACC
>CAYPNZ010000567.1:0-1987 GCA_964411845.1 uncultured Anaerolineaceae bacterium | reverse complement strand
GAACGAGGTCGGCGAAGCCATTACCAGCCGCGAAGCCGCCGCCAAAGCCGCCGAAGCATTCAAAACCACACTCAAACGCATCGCCGATGAGGGATTGGATGCCAGCATTTCGATGAAACCGTCGCACGTGGGGCTGACCTTTGGCACCGATTTCTTTTACGATACCGTCGCCGGTGTCGCCGAAACGGCGCGCGCGCTGGGCAACACCATCGAACTGGATATGGAAGGCAGTGCCGATGTGGATGACACGCTGGCGGTATTTCATCGGCTGCTGGACGATTACGGCGAACTTCGCCCCAAAATGGCAATTCAGGGCTATTTGCACCGCACCCCCGCCGATGTGGAAAAAATCATCGCCCGCGGGGGCAGCATCCGGCTCATCAAAGGGGCATATCAAGAGCCGCCGGAAACCGCCATTCAAGACCACGATGCCATCAACGCGGCGATGATTCAGGTGATGGAGATGATGCTCGCCCCGGAGGCACTGGAAAAAGGCGCATTTCTCGCGCTCGGCTCGCACGACCCGATACTGATTGAGTGGCTCATCCGTGAAACGGAAAAACGGGGTATCGCCAAAGACCGGTTTGAATTTCAAATGTTGCAGGGCATTCGCCGCGACGAGCAGATTCGGCTGGCGCAAATGGGCTACCAAGTGCGCATTTATGTGCCATACGGCGCAGAGTGGTACCCGTATTTTATGCGCCGCTTGGCAGAACGCCCGTCGAATGTGCTTTTTATGGCGCGGGCAATGTTCGGCGGATAGATGGAGGATAAACAAAAACAATTATGAATCGAAAACCAACCCCCGTCACCGAAATGGTGGCATACCAAGCCGGCGGCATCGTCAGCAAAACCATCTTGAATCAGGATTCCGGCTCGGTGACCCTGTTTGCATTCGATGCCGGTCAATCACTCAGCGAGCATACCGCGCCATTTGACGCGCTGGTACACGTGCTCGACGGGCGCGCCGAAGTGACCATCGGCGGGGAAACGGTAACGGTCAACACGGGCGAAATGGTGATGATGCCCGCCGATGTGCCGCACGCCCTGTCTGCCGCCGTTCCTTTTAAAATGATGCTGACCATGCTGAAAAAATAAACATGAGCGACCAATTTCTTGCCGAAAAAGTTGCACTCATCACCGGCGGTTCGCGCGGCATTGGACGCGCCATCGCCCTGAAACTGGCGGCGCACGGCGCAAACATTGTCATCAATTATGCCCGCAAAACCGCCGCCGCCGAAACCACGGTTGCCGAAATTGAAGCACTGGGCAGCCGCGCTATCGCCATCAAAGCCAATTTGGCAGATGCCGACAAAATTTCGGCGATGTTTGACCGCATCGAAACCGAATTCGGGCGGTGCGATATTTTGGTGGGCAACGCCGCCAGCGGCATTCCCCGCCCGATACTGACAACCACCGATAAACATTGGGATTGGACGATGGACATCAATGCCCGTTCCATTTTGCGCTGCGCGCGGCGCGCCGTGCCGCTGATGGAAGCGCGCGGCTGGGGGCGGATTATCGCCATTTCCAGTCAGGGCAGCACGCGAGTCATTCCCAATTACGGCATCACCGGACTATCGAAAGCAGCCATCGAGGCGCTGACGCGCTATTTGGCGGTCGATTTGGCGGAAAAAGGCATTACGGTGAATGCCATTTCGCCGGGGGTGGTAGATACCGATGCGCTGAAAAGTTTTCCCATTGACGTGCAGCAAACCATCGCCGACACCGCGGCACGCACCCCCGCCCGGCGCATCGTCACCCCGGCAGAGGTTGCCGCGCTGGCGGCATTTCTCTGCACGGATGGCGCGGCGATGATTGTCGGGCAAACCATTGTGATGGACGGCGGGCTGGGGCTGCTGGCGTGACGGAAATTGGTTATTGGTGATTTGAGATTTGTATGTGCCGGTATCTGCGATTTTGTCAGCAAATTTGGGTAGTGGCTCAATCGTAAATGATGGCAATCGTCATTGCGAGCCGCAGGCGA
>CAYPNZ010000566.1:0-1995 GCA_964411845.1 uncultured Anaerolineaceae bacterium | reverse complement strand
AAGGTTGCAGGGTTGCAAAGTTCACGCATCACGCAATACGTTTTACGCAATACGCCTCACGCTTCACGTTTCATCCGGCGCAGCCAAACGCGAGTGCTGTGAAAAGTGCTCTGTCCGCCAAAATCGCCGAGGGCGTCGCTGGTGAGCCGGTTGATGGTGCGTTTTTCCGTGCTGAAGGGGTCGTTTTTTGCCCAGCGTCCTTTGGGCGATGCCACCACGCCGGGGCGGATGTCGTCCGTCACCCGCGCCCGCAGAACTACCCAGCCGCGCGCGTTTTCCAGCCGCACCAAATCGCCATTGGCAATACCGCGTGCCGCCGCGTCGGTGGGGTGGATTTCCACAAACGGTTCCCCCTCGCGCGCCAGAAAATCGGCATGGTTGGCGAAGGTGCTGCTGGTGAAGTGGTGCGCCGCGCCGGAAATGAGCGCCAGCGATTCGCCCGCGCCGGAAAAATCGGCGGCGGCGGGGTCGGTGGGGGGCACAAAATTCGGCAGCGGGTCGAGTCCGGCATCTGCCAGCGTTTGACTGTAAATTTCCACTTTTCCGCTGGGGGTGGGAAAATCCAAATCGGCGAAAGGGACTGCCGGCACATTCGGGGCGATGGTGCGCTCGCGGCGCAACCGTTCCGGGGTGATGTCCGCCAGCGCGGGATTTTCGGCGGCGGTGGCAGCCAACACTTCGGCAATAATTTCATCCGGCGATTGAAAGAGCCACGGGTCGGTATAGCCCATTGCCCGCGCCAGCAGCCGGGTTACCTCCCAGTTGCTTTTGCATTCGCCGGGCGGGTCAATTGCCGGTTGATTGTAACTGAGCAGGGTGTGTCCGTACCCTTTGTGCAGGTCGGTGTGCTCAAGTTGGCTGGTGGCGGGCAAAACAATATCGGCAAAATCGGCGGTATCGGTGAGAAATTGTTCGTGCACCACGGTGAATAAATCGGGGCGGCGCAACCCGCGGATGATTTCGCCGCTGTTGGGGCTGGATGCAACCGGATTCGCGCCGTACACAAACAGCGACAGAATGGGCGGGTCGGTAATTTCGCCGGTCAATGCCGCGCCGAGCCGGTTCATATTGATTTTGCGGGCGGGGGGCGGGCATTCCGCGCGGTGGGTCAGCGCGGTTTTGTTCCATTTGATATAATCGCTGGTGCTGTACGCCAATCCGCCGCCGCGTGTGCCATATTGCGCGGTCAGCGCGGGCAGGGTGAGAATGGCGCGGACGGTTTGCCCGCCGTTGCTGTGCCGTTGGATGCCGTCGGCAATTTTGATGAGCGACGGGCGTTCGGCGGCGTAACGGCGCGCCAGCCGGATGATGTCGGCGGCGGGAATGCCGGTGATGTCGGCGGCGCGAGGCGGCGAAAATCCGACCAGCCGCGTGGGTAAATCTTCCCAGCCGATGGTATTTTCCGCCAGCCATGCTTCATCGTGCAACCCTTCCGCCACGATGACATGCGCCAGCGCCAGCGCCAGCGCGCCATCCGTGCCCGGTTTCGGGGCGATGTGCCAATCGGCGAGACGGGCGGTGCGGGTGCGGCGGGGGTCAATGACAATGACCTGCGTGCCGTTTTTCCGCGCTTCGGTGAGAAAGGGCATAAAATGCGGCGCGGTAGAAACGGGATTGTGTCCCCACAGGATGACCAACCGGCTGTGGCGCACGGCAGCGTATGGCACGCTCCAACGCGCGCCGAGGGTGGCTTTGACCGCCGTTTCCGCCGCTTCGCCGCAGATGGCGCGCGCCAGCCGACTCGCACCCATCCGATTCCACAAACGGGCGTTGACCGCGCTCATCTGCACCAGTCCCAGCGTGCCGCTGTAACTGTACGGCAGAATCGCTTCCGCGCCAACTTCGGCGATGATGCGCTGCCAGCGGTCGGCAATTTCGGCGATGGCGTCATCCCAAGTGATGCGTTGCCATTTGCCCGCGCCTTTTTCACCGGCGCGGCGCAGGGGATACAACAGCCGGTCGGGGTGATACACGTGGTTCAGGTAGGGGCGCACT
>CAYPNZ010000565.1:0-1995 GCA_964411845.1 uncultured Anaerolineaceae bacterium | reverse complement strand
AGTTGCACCAGCAGTATCGGGTCTTCCAGTTCCAAATCGGCGGCAATGGGGCGCGGCAGGTCGCTGCTCCAGTTGGCATAATTTACCAGCCGATAGCCTTCGGTGTCCAGCCAGTCGTTCGGTTTGGGCGACACCCGCGGGTGGTGGATGCGCTCGCGCACCCGGTCGCTGAGCAGATGCCATTCGCACAAAAAGCGGTCGGTTGCCAACCCGATTTGCAGCGGGTTTTCCACACGTCCGTAAATTTCGCGGACGTATGTGCGCACAATCCCCCCCAATTTTTCGATGTTGAGCATAGCATTTTTACCCAACAGCGGGTCGTATGTCCAAATAATCAAATCAATGCCCTGCCGCAGCATCTGCTCGCGCTGTGCCAGTTTCAGCGCCATACCGATACCTTTGCTCTGCATGCTGGGCAGCACCCCCATCCGCTGGCTGAACAGATATAAACTGCCGCCGGACATTCCCAAATAGCCGTACACAAACCCAACCAGCGCCCCGTCAACATACGCGCCCAGTAATGTGCCGCCACTGTGCTGTGCCGAAATTAACTGGGTGTACGGGATGACCATCAAATCGCGGTAGCCCCACGTTTGCCGTTGAATGTCGTGCACGCGCTTTAAATCAAAGAGTGACCGGATGGGTCTGATTTCCAAATTCATAATAAGTTCATCGCTTGCAAAAAGTTCATCGTTGATAATACGGGTTCATCAATTAAATTATAGCACAAACTACCCGGCAAAACTGTGAAATACATCACACCTAACCGAACCAATCGTCATCGGCGCCTCCTGCGCCGCCGCCGGGCATACCCTCGCCGAGTTCCGGCATTTCTTTCTCGATGTCTTCCGGCGATTGCCCTTTTTCCAGCCGGTCTACCACTTCGTCAAATTCGGGTCCCAACTCATCGCCGATTTCATCGCCCAATTCACGGGTCATCGTTTTCATAAACTTTGCCAGCGATTTGGGGTCGTTTTCATCAAATGCGCCGAAATTCGCCGGGTCTGCCAAACTATCCAGCCGCTCATCTTCCGAGCGCAACCGCGCTACCCGCGAAATGAGCCGCTTAAGGTTTGTGCCGCCACAACGCGGACAATGCGGGGTGGTTTTTTCGGCTTCGGCAATGGTGCGGAAAAAAATCGAAACACGTTTATGGCAATCATAACATCCGTATTCATAAATCGGCATCTCAACATACCCCTGCATCCATTGAGTTACGTCTTTCCCCAACCAAACAAAGCGCTCAAAATCGGCTATCGAAAGCGCTGCCTATTCCTAAATGCCATTATACAACATTTTTCAAAGTGATGTAAATTTTACACCATTGTCTCTAAATTGCGAAACCGGACATAGTTGGGTATAACTATCGCAATACTCACCCACAGGGAGACACCATGACCAAGCCCATCAACCCATATACCTTCCGAGAAAAACCGCTGCTGGTCGTCATTTCCGGTCCGTCGGGCGTGGGAAAAGACGTTACCATCCACCGGATGAAAGAATTGGGCTACCCCTTTCATTTTGTGGTAACCGCTACCACCCGCCCGCGCCGCCCCGGTGAAATTGACGGCAAAGACTATTTTTTCGTTTCGATGCAGGAATTCGCCAAAATGATTGATGAGGATGAATTGCTGGAATATGCCGTGGTGTATGGCGATTATAAAGGCATTCCCAAAGCACAGGTGCGACAGGCGCTTGCCAGCGGCAAAGATGTGATTATGCGCATTGACGTGCAGGGTGCGGAGACTATCCGCAAAATGGTGCCCCAAGCCGTGCTGATTTACCTTTCCGCCGAATCGGAAGCGGCGCTGGTGCACCGTTTGGAACAGCGAAAAACGGAAGAGGCGGGACAACTTGCCATTCGGATTGCCACCGCCCGCAAAGAGCAGGAAAAAGTAGCCCTGTTCGACTATCTGGTCATCAACCGCCAAAACCATTTGGATGACACCTGCGCCACCATTGCCGCCATCATCCGCGCTGAACGCCACCGCATCC
>CAYPNZ010000564.1:0-2002 GCA_964411845.1 uncultured Anaerolineaceae bacterium | reverse complement strand
AACTTTCCGGGCGAAAAGTGGAAGATTTGGCGGAAGGGGTGCGCATTGATGTGAACAGCGACAAAGACGACCCCGCCGATTTCGCCCTGTGGAAAAAAGCCGAACCCGGACACATCATGAAATGGAAAAGCCCGTGGAGCGAAGGCTACCCCGGCTGGCACATCGAATGCTCGGTGATGTCCACCAAATATCTCGGCGAGCCGTTCGACATTCACGGCGGCGGGCTGGAAAACATCTTCCCCCATCACGAAAGTGAAATTGCCCAGTGCGATGCCGCACACCATCGCGGCTTTGCCAATTACTGGATGCACAACAACATGGTCACCGTCAACGGCATGAAAATGGGCAAAAGTTTGGGGAACGCCATCAGCCTGAAACAAATTTTCAGCGGCAACCACCCCCTGCTCACCCAAGCCTACGACCCGCTGACCGTGCGATTTTTCATCCTCAGCAGCCATTACCGCTCGCCGGTAGATTTTACCAACGAAGCCCTGCAAGCCGCCGAAAAAGGGCTGAAACGGTTGCACGGCACGGTAAAACTGGTGCGCGACCAACTGGCACACGCTGCCGACGGCGATATGCTTCCCGCCGCCGCGGAAGCCATCGAGACACACACCGCCGCCTTCACTGCCGCCATGGACGATGATTTCAACACGCCGCAAGCCATCGCCGCGCTGTTCGATTTTACCCGCGCCGTGAACACCCTGCTGAACAGCGGCACGCCCCTTTCCAAACAAACGCTGGCGGCAATTGATACCGTATACCGCACCCTGGGCGAAGGGGTGCTCGGCATTGTGCCCGACCAACTCACCGCAGAAATCGGCGGCGATTTGGTGGACGGGCTGGTAAACATTCTCATCCGGCTGCGGCAAGAAGCCCGCGCCAACAAAGACTGGGCAACCGCCGACACCATCCGCAACCGGCTGACTGAACTCGGCATTGCGCTGGAAGACCGTCCCGACGGCACAATTTGGAAATTAACCCGCTAATGGCAGAACGACTTTTCGGGCGAAACGCCGTGCGCGAATGTCTTCGGGCGCGGCGTCGCCATATTCACCGCCTGTTGCTGGCGCAGGGCATCAAACAAACCCCCGCCGTGCAAGAATCCATCCGGCTTGCCGAAAAACTGCACGTGCCCATCGAAACCATCCCCCGCCAAAAATTGAACAAACTCGGCAGCGGCAATCAGGGTATCGCGCTGGAAGTGGGGCGTTTCCCCACATTTGATTTGAGCGACCTGATTCTGTATGCCCAAAAACAACCGGACCCGCCATTTTTGCTCGCGCTCGACCACATCGAAGACCCGCACAACGTCGGCGCACTGCTGCGCACCGCCGAAGCCGTCGGCGTGCATGGCATCATCATCCCCAACCGGCGGGCGGCGGGCATTACCCCCGCCGTGGTGAACACCTCTGCCGGCGCCGCCGAGCATCACCGCGTTGCCATTGTGCCAAACTTGGCGCAAGCGCTGAACACCCTCAAACGCGAAAACATGTGGGTGGTCGGCGTCGAAAAATCGGCGCGGGCACAGCCATATCACCAAACCGACCTGACGATGCCGCTGGTGCTGGTTTTGGGCAACGAAGGGAAGGGACTTTCGCACCGAATTGAACAAATCTGCGACCTGCTCATCAGCCTGCCCATGCGCGGCAAAATCGAATCGCTAAACGCCTCGGTGGCGGGCGCGCTGGCACTGTACGAAGTGTGGCGCAGCCGAAAATTTTTATCCGCATAATTTGACAATCCACAATAATAGAATATACTCACCACCTGTACCACGGTTTCATTATTGAACGCCGGTGGTACTTTTAGAGTACGGAGAGGTTCCCGAGTGGCCAAAGGGGGCTGACTGTAAATCAGCTGCGTAACGCTTCGGAGGTTCGAATCCTCCCCTCTCCACCTACTTTTGAAACCGTTTTTAGACTATTTCAGGAGGAATGACCGTCAATGGCAAAAGAAACCTTTGTGAGAACCAAGCCGCACGTGAATGTGGGGACGATTG
>CAYPNZ010000563.1:0-2006 GCA_964411845.1 uncultured Anaerolineaceae bacterium | reverse complement strand
ACGGCGTTCACATCTGTCAACTTGTTGATGACCGTGACTCGATTTTCCACCCCGAATTTTTCCACCCGCCGTTTCATTTCGTCAAACAGCACCCCGCGCCACAAAAATGTGAGCCGTAAGTTCGGTTCACGCCGGACGGCTTCCAGCAAAGCGTCAATGCCTTTGGCGGCAAATTGGGCTTTTGTCCACGGGGCGGATGCCGCCAGCAGATGTATGTTGCCGGTCAGAGGGGTAGGGGTGACGGTAAACTTTTCGGTATGAATGCCGGGGCGAATGAGCACGGCATTTTTTACCCCCGCCGATTTTAATATGGCAAGACTGCGCTCATCCGGCACAACGGTTGCCGCCAACCGGTTGAAGAATGCAGAATTGGGGGGATAGGCTATTCCGCCGGTGACGGCATAAATGACCGGACGGCGCAAAAAGCGTAAAACGGGGAAGGGGAACGGGTCGGGGTTGAAGAGATGGTGCGCGCCGAAATTCATTTCCAGCCGGCGCAGGCGGACAAGTTGATGAAAACCGAACAGCAGCCGCGGAATCGGCAGGGGGGAAAATCGGTTTGGGTTGAGATAGTTCAATTCGCCACCGAAATGGTTTTGCAGCGCAAAAATTTCCTGCGATAACGCTTCGGCGCGGGGCATTTTTGGCGGCAGAATGGTCAAATGGTAAAACGGCGGCTTCATTTTTCCCCCAAAAATTGCCCGTTTTGATTGCCAAATCGCCCGCGCAGACCGTCTGCCAACCCCCGCCAAACCGCCCGCGCCGTGTCGGTTTCGCCGGTGAGGGTAGTTTTTGCCGTCAACGCCAGACTGTATGATGTCCAAAAAAACCACAATTCAATATGATGCGGGTAATGTTTGCGCAAAAATAAAAAACGGTTGCGGATGGTGTAGTATGGATATAACGATTTTCGCAATGCCCCGGAACGGTGTATGCTGTGTGATGCGGTTACTGTGGGGACAATAACACTTTTAAAACCGGCATTTTGGGCGCGATGACACCAATCAGCAACTTCCATCGTGAAGAAATATCGGTCATCCAGCAACCCGACCCGTCGAAAAACATCGGTGCGAATGAGTATCGCCGTGCCGGGCACGTAATCAACTTGAAAAGGGCGGGCGGTTTGCGGGGCGGAAAGTTGGTGCGAACGGAGGTGTTGTACCGGGTTGATGCCGCCTGCCGCGAGTAATGTTGCCGGATGGTTGCTATCTACCAGCAATGGACCCACCGCGCCGATAGTTTCATCGGCAGTGAGCACATCCAGCAGGGTCAGGATAGCGGTTTCGCTAATGGCGGCATCGTTGTTCAGCAATAACATCGGTGCATTGGGATATTTTTCCAGCGCTGTGCGGATACCGATATTGTTGCCGCCGGCAAAACCCAAATTTTTTGTGTTTTTCAGCAGATGCACTTGTGGGCAAGCGGCGGCAATTTGTGCGGTATCGGTTTCCGCCGAACCGTTATCTACCACAAAAATGTGTGGGATGATGCTGCGCCAACCGAAAAGCGTGTTCACGCAAGCGATGGTATCGTGCGCAGCGTGCCAATTTAAAATGATGACAGAAATTTCCATGATGTGTCTTTCACTGGTCTCGCCGGTTTGACGAGTGATTGATTCTAGCATAGTATATCGCAGCAATCAATGCAAATTGGTTTACACAGCGAGAGGATTGTGCCGGAAACAAGTGTAATCATCACCAATTGGAATGGGAAACAATGGCTGCCGACCTGTTTTAAGGCGTTAATGCAGCAAACATATCGAGATTTTGAGATTGTTTTTGTGGATGACGGTTCAACTGACGGGTCGGCGGCGTGGGTTGCCGAGCACTATCCCCGGGTGCGGTGCATTGAACAAAATCCGCATGTGGGGTTTGCGGCAGCAAACAATATCGGCATAAAAGCCGCGCAGGGAAGATATATTGTCACGCTGAATAATGATACATTGCCCGACAAGAATTTTTTGCAGGCAATGGTGGCGGGATTGGTTGCGCCGGATGTGGGTATGG
>CAYPNZ010000562.1:0-2007 GCA_964411845.1 uncultured Anaerolineaceae bacterium | reverse complement strand
TTTGAAATTGTTTTCGGCGCAACGATGATACTGCTGGTTGCCGGCGCGTGGTTTTCGCTGAAATTAATTGACCCGCGTCACAATCCCGCCGGTGAATGCGCGTAAATACATTAAACAGCCCGAATTTTGCGGAATGCGGCAAACCAATTTTTTCCTGTGGCAATAATTGGTGCTATCATGGATGCGACTGGACTTGCGCAATTTTCACCCTGAGTAGCCCGACAGGGCGTATCGAAGGGTGTGTTTGCAACCGATTTGCGTAAGCCTTGTGCGAAAAAAGAGGCTTTAAATTTTTGGAGGTTTTTATGAAAATTGCATTTCCAACAAACAACGGAAAACGGATAAATGCTCATTTTGGATATGCCACCCACTATTTGGTGGTAACGGTTGAAGACGGTACGGAAGTTGCCCGCGAAATGCGCGAAAAAGAATCGCACGCCGGAAAACACGATGACCACCATCACCATGACGGCAACGGGCACGGACACCATCACAACCACGGGGGAATGGTTGCCCCGCTTGCTGGTTGTGACGTGTTGATTGTCGGGGGGATGGGCGCACCGGCGGCGCGTGCCGTGCAAAGTATGGGTGTGCAGGTTGTGCCCACCCGCATCAGCGATATTGATGCGGCGTTGCAAGCATTTTTGGCAGGCGAATTGCCGCTCGACCCCAATGCCATCCACAAACCCGGGCAGCATCACTAAAACGGGGTCATAACGATGAACCGAAAAACAGTTTCCGCAAAACAAAAGCCCCCGTCGCGGCAATGGTTGTACATTAACATTGCCGTTGCCGGACTGCTGATTGTGCTTGCCGGCATCGGACTGGTATGGGCAAGCCGACCAACATCGGCAGCCGTGCCCCAACCGACCGCGCAACCGGCGGGACAAATTGCCCCCGATTTCACGCTGAAAACGCTTGATGGCGAAACGGTCAGCCTGAGCGACTTTCGGGGCAAAGTGGTGATGGTCAATTTTTGGGCAAGTTGGTGCCCGCCGTGTGTGGCGGAACTGCCCACCATTTACCAATTTTACCAAACGCATCAGGCAGACGGATTTGTGGTGTTGGCAGTCAACGCGCAGGAAAACCCCGATACGGTGAGCGGGTTCATCAGCCGGCAGGGTTACACGTTCCCCGTGCTGCTTGACCCTGATTCGGTGGCGGCGGATGAATACGGTATCCGTGCGTTGCCCACCAGTTTCTTTTTGAACAAAAATGGCGAAATTCAGTATGTTCATCGCGGAGAAATTGATACCGACACCCTGAAAAAAGTGGTTGAACCGTTGCTGTAACCATTGTCGTGAAGTCATTGGTAACGCTTAACAGGACGAGCCCGACGGTTCGTCCTTTTTTGTGGCGATATTCGCCGGGTTCCGTCGGGCAATCGGGCTAACTTGCTTGACAACCGCCGGTTTCAGGTTATCATATCATTAGAAGTACACAAAAATTTTATAAAATACACTGCCACGGGGGCAGTGTTCAACCAAACGCACAGCGGAGGTGTAGAATGTACAAAACGATTGTACTGGCTTATGATGGCTCTGACAGCGCAAAAGCGGCATTGCACCATGCCAAAGAAGTGGCAAGTTCGTGTGGTTCAAAAGTTTATGTGGTACACGCCTATCCGATTATCCCCAAATTGGAGGGGTACGAATGGGTACAGCAGGCAATTGCTGCCGGCACGGCTCGCGGGCAAGAGTTGGTGGATGAAGCCGCCGCAGAATTGCGCGAAGCCGGCATTG
Organism: uncultured Anaerolineaceae bacterium; assembly: GCA_964411845.1. Classification (GTDB taxonomy): domain Bacteria; phylum Chloroflexota; class Anaerolineae; order 4572-78; family 4572-78; genus JANTHQ01. The sequence continues at coordinate 265 of CAYPNZ010000562.1, read as the reverse complement.
ACGTTTCTACCGAAGTGTTGGAAGGTCCGCCGGCGCAGGCAATCGCCAAAGTGGCGGAAACCCGCAATGCCGATTTGATTGTGATGGGCAATCGCGGGTATAATGTGTTCGCCGAAGTTTTTTTGGGCAGCGTCAGTTTACAGGTGTTGACCCATTGCAAAATTCCGGTGCTGATTGTAAAACCGGAGTAACTGTTTAGCCGTGCCGGTTGAATTTGTCATTGCGAGCGCAGCGAAGCAATCTCCATTTGCGACAGCGGGGATTA
>CAYPNZ010000561.1:0-2009 GCA_964411845.1 uncultured Anaerolineaceae bacterium | reverse complement strand
TCCCGCACCCGCCGCAATGGGCTGTTGGCGCCGGCGGGTTTTTTGGGCGGGCTGTCCGTGCTGGCGCGAGCGAATAATCTGCTGCTGTTGGCGGTTTTCGGGCTGTATCTGCTGGCGATTCTGGCGACACCGCCGCCGGCGGTGCAAGCCTCGCTGGGATTGCCGCCGTTGCCGCGCCGAGGCTATCTGCAAAAAATGTGGCGCGCCGCGTTTGCAGCGGTGGCAATTTTTGTGGCGGGGGCGGCGCTGGCGGGTGCAATTTTCGGCTGGTACAACTGGGCGCGGTCGGGTAATCCGTTGCAAACGGGTTACGATTTGAGCATTTTCACCCCCAACATCCTGCTGGGGCTGTATAAATTGCTGTTCAGCCCGTTGCGGGGATTGTTCATCTATTCGCCCTTGCTGGTGCTGGCAATTCCCGGCTGGTGGCGTTTGCGCAAAACCCGCCCCACCGAAAGTTGGCTCATCGCCGGCGTGGTGGGTATCACCGTGCTACTCTTTTCCGCGTGGGCAAGCGGCGAAGGGTTGTCGTGGGGCTCGCGGTTTATGGTTCCCATCGTGCCCTTTTTGGCGCTGACTCTCGCTCCCATCCTTCAAAAATTACGAATTACGAGTCACGAATCACGAAAATCAATTGCATTTTTGGGTGTTGTGTTTTTGACAGGATTGTCTGCCCTCGTCCAAATCCTCGGCATTGCCATCAACCCCTGGGTTTTTTTGGGGAAACTGCAAGCGCAATTCGGCGGTGAATTTTTTCTGGAAAAGACTGCCGCGCTGTACGATTTTTCCACCAGCCAGATTGCCGGACAATTGCGAAACTGGTCGGCGGCAAATTCCGACTTGATTTGGTGGCAGCCGGGGCAATTCGATGGCGTCGCCTTCGGGGTGAGTGCCGCGCTGGTGTTGGTGACGGGCTGGCTGCTGTGGCGGCTGGTTTGGGGCGAAAAAAGAATGTCGGCGGTTGTCATTGCGAGCGAAGCGAAGCAATCCCCGCGTGTGCAAACGGAGATTGCTTCGGCGCGCGAAATGCGCCTCGCAATGACGCTGGTCGGCGTGACGCTGCTGTCGCTGGCGGTAACCCTTTTTTTGTTGGCGCGATATGCCCGCACCGATACCCGCCAATTCGGCGCGCCCGACGGCGGCTATGTGACCGCGTTGAACACGGCGGTGGAAACTGCGCCCGCCCCGGTCATCACCGTGGCGCAGTACAGTTATCATGTTCCGATGAATTACTTTAAAGCCCGTGTGCCGCTGGTCGGCTTTGCGCAGAGCGTTGACCCGCTGCCCGATACCGCATTCCCACTGCTGGAAAACGCGCTGGCGGCGGGGCGGGGGCAGGTCTGGCTGGCGACGGTCGGTTGGCAGCCCGCGCAGCCCGACAACCGCGCCGAGCGGTGGCTGACGGAAAATGCGTTCAAAGCCGCCGATGTTTGGTTCGCCGATGATACCCGGCTGGTGCGGTTCGGCGTGGCGGGCGATTTGCCCGCGGTGTCGCTCGGCGTTTTGTTGGGGGATGTGGTACAATTGGAAACGGCGGCGTTTCCCTCGACCCTTTCGGCGGGGGCGATTCTGCCCGTGTCGCTGGAATGGCGGGCAATTGCCGCACCGCACGAGAATTTTTCCGTTTTCGTGCAATTGCTCGGCGCGGACGGCGTGCCGGTGGCGCAAAATGATTCCGCCCCACAGGGGGGCTATCGTCCCACCACCGGCTGGGCGGCGAGCGAATCCGTCGCCGACCGGCACGGGCTGGTGTTGCCGAAAAACCTGCCGCCGGGCGAATATCGGCTGGTGGCGGGAATGTACCGTCCCACCGACGGCGTGCGGCTCACCGCGCCGGACGGACGCGATGCAATTGTGTTGGGAACCATTCGAGTGACGAATGGCGAATGACGAGTGAAACGTGAAACGTAAAACGTATTGCGTATTGCGTATTGCGTAAATTTTGCAACTCTGAAACCTTGAACTTGAAACGTAAAACGTAAAACGTAAAACGTGATAATCTGCAACCT
>CAYPNZ010000560.1:0-2015 GCA_964411845.1 uncultured Anaerolineaceae bacterium | reverse complement strand
CATCAACCCTTTGATGCCTTTTTCATTCAGCGCGCGCACCACACGCACCGCGTCATCCAGCGTTTCTCCGGCGATGAATCGCCGTGCCAGTTTGCGGGCAGGGGGAAAGTGGACGGTTAAATTTTGGGCGGGTTTGTTGGTTGATAACCCGATGAAAATACTGCGCAGTAACATAAATCAGTCTCCTTTGACTGTAGATGATTGACCGGCTCGCAGCCACGCTTGTGCTTCTGCATAATTTTTAAACACTTTAATGAATTGTGGAAGGTGCTCTGAATATGTGGTATACATTCGCAATAGCCCGAAACCAAGGTCATCTTCGACCACCATCGCCAGCCGTGCCCGGCCTCTATTGCGGAGTTGCTCTCTCAGCAGAATGAGGCGTTGCTGCATTTGTTTGTTAAAAATACCAATATCCGCTTTTCTGAGGTCCCACAAAGTATCAACGTTGGGAGGATATGTGGTTGATGTGGAAATTTTCTCTCCAACCTCGGCTAATTCTGCCACAGTTACCTTGCCTTGGACGGTAACAACAAGTATTTTTTGTTCTGTATCGTACCGAAGAATGGCTGGCATAATTGGTTATTTTCTATTTGCGAATGATAGCCAGAACCGCCTCTCGCTTTTCTTCCATCAGTGCTTTCGATGTGGCTTCCAAATTAAGCCGAAGCAGCGGTTCGGTGTTGGACGGGCGCACATTAAAATGCCAATCGGGGTAAGTGACGGATACACCGTCGAGCCATTCGATTTTACCGTCGCTGAATGCCTCGGCAAGTTCCTGCATTTTCGCTTGCGGATGGCTGCTGATGCGGGTGTTAATTTCGCCGCTGATGAAATATTTTTCTTCCAGCGGCGCCAGCATCTCCGACAGTTTTTTGCCCCGTTTGGAAATCATTTCCAAAATGATGAGCGATGGCACAATACCGCTGTCGGCGAAAAAGAAATCTTTGAAATAGTAGTGTCCGGTTACTTCCCCGGCGAAGACGGCATCTTCTTTTGCCATGCGGCGTTTCATGAAAGCGTGTCCCACCCGTTCCATCAGCGGAATGCCGCCCGCCGCCGAAATCAGGTCGCGCACCGCCCAACTGGCGCGCACATCGTACAGAATTTTTGCGCCCGGATAGCGTTCCAAAAAATATTCGCCCATCAGCGCGGTTAAAAAATCGCCGGGGACAAAATGCCCGCGGTCGTCAATGGTAAAAAAGCGGTCGCCGTCACCGTCAAATGCAAAACCGATGTCGGCGCCATCGGCGACTACCCGCTGTTGCAATTCGACGCGATTTTCCGGTTGCAACGGGTCGAGTCCGTGGTTGGGCAAATTGCCGTCCGGTTCCAGATACAGTCCGGTCAGGCTGACGGGCAATTTTTCGTACACCCGTTTCAGGCTGGGTCCCACCATTCCGTTTCCCGTGTCGGCGATGACTTTCAGCGGTTTCAGCGCCTCAATATCTACCAGCGACAGCACATATTCCACAAATTCTTCATTCAAATCCAACTCGCGGACAGTGCCTTTGCGAGCGGGCATCGGGGCAAAATCGTCGTTTTGCACAATGCGCAACAGGTCTTGGATGCCCTCTTCGCCGCTGAGCAACTGCGGCATTTTGCGCACCATTTTGAAGCCGCCGTACTCTTTGGGGTTGTGTGATGCGGTGACCATCATACCGGCATAGCCCAATTTGGCGCAGGCGAAATAATATTGGTCGGTGCTGACCATACCGATGTCAACGACATTTGCGCCTTGGTCGGTTAGCCCGCGCACCACGTTTTCTTTCAGCGACGGGCTGGACAAGCGCATATCGCGCCCGATGATGACGGTTTCGGGTTGCAGGAAGGTGGCAAATGCCCGCCCGATGGCATAGGCTACGGATTCGTTCAGTTGGGTGGGGTAAATACCGCGAATATCGTAGGCTTTGAAAATTTTGGGGTCAACGTTCATTGGAATCTCCCGTAGAGTATTTTGGGGTTTAAAGTTACAATTTTATGACTCGACTCGCCTGAAAAAAGGTTGCTTTTTC
>CAYPNZ010000559.1:0-2018 GCA_964411845.1 uncultured Anaerolineaceae bacterium | reverse complement strand
GAAAACAAAAACCGTGAGGGTAACATGCCCTCACGGTTTTTTTGTGTATAGCAATTACAAAAAATCTTGCAACGATTGCCACCGCGGCGACTGACGCAGTTTGTTCAGCGCGTCAACCTCCAATTGCCGAATGCGTTCACGGTTCAGCCCGAATTTCTCGCCGACTTCTTGCCGAGAGTGCGGTTCGCTGCCGAGCAAACCGTAGCGCAGCATCAAAATTTTCGCTTGGCGAATGTTCAAACTGCACAATGCATCTTGCAGGATGTTTTTCAGTTCGTTTTGTTGAATACTGCGGGTAGCGTCCGATATTTTTTCATCCGGCAGCATCTCTGCCAGTGACGTGTCGCCATCTGCGGTTACCGGTGCATCCAGCGATAGCGGCGCTTGCGCCGTTTGAATGGCGCGTTGCATTTTGGTGACGGAAACTCCCACCATTTGAGCCAGTTCATACAGGGTGGGGTCTCGCCGGTATGTTTGCTCAAAAGTTGCACGGGCTTGTTCTGCTTTTTGCAGCAACAGATTCAGGTGAGACGGAATGCGGATTGTTTTGCTGTGGTTGGTCAGTGCGCGGACAATGTGTTGCCGAATCCACCAAGTGGCATAGGTGGCAAAACGGGTGCCCCGGTGCACATCGAATTTTTCGATGGCGTGAATCAGCCCGATATTGCCTTCTTGCACCAAATCTATCAGCGGGATACCCATACCGCGGTATTTTTGAGCCACACTGATGACCAACCGGGTGTTGGCTTTTATCAACCGGATACGGGCTTGCTTGCCTTCTTTCACCCGTTGGCGCAGTACCGCCGCCGTTTGCGGCTGGCGGGTATTGTGTTGTGCCAGTTTTTTTTCGGCTTGGGTGCCCTGTTTGATGGTATGCATCAATGAGCGTTCTTCATCGGCAGATAGAAGCGGTGTTTGGGTAGCCTCTGCAATGTACAAACTCATAATATCGGTTACGGGGATGTTGTCTAGGCTTTTTATGTTCATTGACTGTGTCCTGCAAAAAAGTTTTCGTGACAATCAGTATAACATAAAAATGCCTTGAAAATATTACAGTTTTATTGCAATTTTATTGCAAACGTTGCAATGGTTATTCGGTTGGAATTTGTTGGATGCGTGCCCATTCATCTGCGGTGAATGGCGGGCAATTTGCCGCGGCGAAATTCTCTTCGGCTTGCCGGTGCGTTTTGCAACCGGGAACCACCGCCGACACCGCCGGATGGCTCATGGCATATTGGATGGCGGCTTGCGCCGGGGTGCGATTCGGCTGTGTCAAAAATTCAAATCGGCGGGCGGCGGCAACCCGCGCCGAAAAATCGGGCATACCCCGGCGAATGTCTCCCGCTGGAAAGGTTTCGTCACCGCGATATTTGCCCGTCAGCGCACCGTTTGCCAGCGGCTCTTTGGCAATTATGCCGATATTGGCGCGCTGTGCCGCATCGAGCAGCGCCAGCCGCGCCGATTCTCGCGCCAGCAGATTGAACGTAATCTCCAGCACGGCGATGCGCCCGCTGTCAATTGCCGCCTGTGCCGCTTCGAGCGATGCCGCCGACACGCCGCCAAAACGGATGATGCCGTCGGCTTGCAGCGCGTCCAGCACATCGAACACCGCCCCGTCACGCAGCACCTCGGCGGGCGGTTCGTCCAGCAGATAAATATCGAGCATATCTTCTTTCAACCGCCGCCGCGATTCGTCTGCCGCGTGCCGCAAATATGCGGCGGAAAAGTCGTGCCGGGGCGCGGCGGGGTCATCATAAAAATTGTAGCCGCCTTTGGTGGCGATAATGATGTCGGCGCGGCAATTGGTAATCGCACCGACCAACGTTTCGCTCAAGCCGTTGCCGAAGCGGTCGGCGGTGTCAATAAACGTGCCGCCGCCCCCAAAAGCGCGGCTGATGGCAACCTTCGACCAGCGGTCATTCGTTTCGCCGTAACTGATGCCGTCAATGGGGCGGCTGCCAAATCCAATGGCGGATACGGTCAAATTTGTTTTTCCCAGTTGTCGATATTCCATAGTT
>CAYPNZ010000558.1:0-2028 GCA_964411845.1 uncultured Anaerolineaceae bacterium | reverse complement strand
CACCAGCGGGTGAGTTTCCGGGGCGAGGAATGACAGTTGCACCCCGCTGAATGTATGGCGGATGTGTGCCTGCTCTGCCACCCGTGCCGAATCTCGTTCCAGTTCCGCCAAAATTTCGTTGGCGCGGTCAATCACCGGTTTGGGGATGCCCGCCAATTGCGCCACATGCACGCCGTAACTTTTGTCGGCGCCGCCGGGCACAATTTTATGCAGAAAAACCACCTGCCCGCCGGTATCGGTTACGGCAACGTTGTAATTTCGCACGCGGGGCAGATAATTTTCCAATTCGACCAATTCGTGATAATGGGTGGCAAACAGCGTTTTGGCGTGCAGTTTGGGATTGTTGTGGATATATTCCACAATGGCGCGGGCAATTGCCAATCCGTCGTATGTGCTGGTTCCGCGCCCGATTTCATCCAGAATAAGCAGGCTGCGCGGGGTGCTCTGCGCCAGCAGTGCCGCCGTTTCGACCATTTCCACCATAAAGGTGCTTTGCCCGGCGTGAATTTCATCCTGCGCGCCGATGCGGGTGAAAATGCGGTCAACCACCCCGATGTGAGCGCGCTCGGCGGGCACAAACGAACCGATTTGCGCCATCAGCACAATCAGCGCCACCTGCCGCAGCAGGGTTGATTTCCCGCTCATATTCGGTCCGGTGATAATCCAAATTTGCTCATCGGCAGAAAGCCGGGTGTCATTCGGCACAAACCCCGCGCCCGAATCTTGCACGGTTTTTTCTACCACCGGATGCCGCCCGTTGATGATTTCCAGCCGGTCATCGTCCCCCAATTCCGGTCGAACATAATTGTTTTGCGCCGCCACCTGCCCCAATGCCGAAAACACATCGAGTTGCGCCAAGGTGTCTGCGGTTTGATACAGTGCCCGATGGTGTGCCGCCACCTGCCCGACCACTTCCTGAAAGAGGCGTGTTTCAATTTCTATCTGCCGTTCTTCGGCATTCAGCACAATACTTTCGTATTCTTTCAGTTCGGGGGTGATGAACCGCTCGGCGTTGACCAGCGTTTGCTTGCGGATATATTCCGGCGGAACCATATCCAAGTTCGATTTGGTGATTTCGATATAATAGCCGAAAACTTTATTGTACCCGACTTTTAATTTGGGGATGCCGGTGCGTTCCCGTTCGCGGGTTTCCAGCTCGGTAATCCAGCGGCGGGCATCGCGCGAGCCGTTGAGCAGCGCCGACAGTTCTTCCGAAAAACTCGGTTTGATAACGCCCCCTTTTGAAAGTTGCGCGGGCGGGTCATCCACAATTGCCCGCGATAGCAGTGCCACCACCGCCGGGCACGGGTCGAGTGCATCCGCCAGCGCGGCAAATTGCGGGTTGCCGTCGCGGCGCAAAGCGTCAATCACCGCGGGAACGACTGCCAAACTGCTGCGCAAATCTGCCAAATTGCGCGGGTGGGCAATGCCCTGCAAAATGCGGCTGGTCAGCCGTTCCACATCGGCGATGCTTTTCAGCAGGTCACGGATTTCGGCGCGCATGGCGGTGCTGTTAAAAAACGCATCTACCGCATCGAGCCGCCGGTTGAGCGCCGCCACATCCAGCAGGGGTTGGCGCAGCCACGCGCGCAGCAAGCGCCCGCCCATCGGGGTGACGGTGGCATCCAGCACATCCACCAGCGAGCCTTTGCCCGTTTCGCCGCGCAGGGTGCGGGTCAGTTCCAAATTGCGGCGGGTGTGGCTGTCAAGCGCCATAAACCGGCTGAGGCTGTAATAGCGAATGCCGGTAATTTGCGCCACCGCGCCTTTTTGGGTTTGGATGAGATATTGCAAAATGGCGCCGGCGGCTTGAATGGCGGGTGTTTTTCCGCCCAGCCCGAAGCCGTCCAGCGTTTGCACGCCGAAATGGTGTTGCAGGGTTTGCGCCGCTTTTTCCGGCTCGAAACGCCAATCTTCCAGCCGGGTCAGGGGGATGTGGTTGTATGCCGGTTCGGGTCGGCTGTCGGCGATGATGAGTTCGGCGGGGTTCAGGCGAGCCAGTTCGTCAATTGCCAGCCGCTCGATGTT